>DATFIM010000201.1 GCA_035270125.1 Halanaerobiales bacterium
AGATTAGCCCTTCTTACAGCCCTTCTTATTGTATCCATTAGTTCTAGATGGGAAATATACCTAACACCTTTCAATTTAGAAAATTCTATTCTTATTTTCATATTAAAAATCATCCCCTATTATATCCAGTTCTACTCCCAGATCATGACAAACATCACATCTAGTACATTTATTTTCCCTACAATCATCGGTTATTTCTTCGGAAAATGATTTATTATATTCTTTTTTTAGAAATTTTTGTTTAATACCAGTATTTATATGTGACCAGGGTAAGATTTTATTTAAATCTATATCTCCTATTAAATCTTCTAATTGATGATTATTATCTTTAATAGCCTGATACCATATATTAGGCTCGAAATGATCATTCCAGCTGTCAAATTTTGCTCCGTTTTTCCAGGCAGTTTCTATTATTTCAGCGGTATTTCGATCACCTCTAGCAATCACACCTTCAAGCAAACTTAAGTCAGGGTCATTCCAGCTAAATTTGAGACCTCTCCCCCTTAAATTATCTCTAAGATAATCCTGTTTTTCAATTATTTTTTCTTTTGAAGGCATGGAAACCCATTGAAAAGGTGTAAATGGTTTGGGGATAAAAGTAGATACACTAACCTGCACTTCTATTTTTTTCATCCGCTTATCTGTATTTTGACGAATATCTTTACCAATTTCCAGAACCCTTTTTGCTAATCTTACTATACCTTCTAAATCTTTTTCTGTTTCTGTAGGTAAACCGATCATGAAATATAATTTAATTCTATGCCAGCCTGAATTGAAAGCAGATTTTACGGCATCATATAAATTTTCTTCACTAACTCCTTTATTAATTACATTTCTTAATCTCTGAGTTCCAGCTTCAGGTGCAAAAGTCAAACCAGTTTTCTTTACTTTTTGAACTTTTTTAGCTAATTCTACGGAAAAATCATCAACTCTTAAAGAAGAAAGAGATAAACTAATATTGTCTTTTTGATATTTATCCATAAAAGATTCAGTAATTTCTTCAACCTGTGAATGGTCAACAGTACTCAAGGATGTAAGGGAGATTTCTCCATAACCAGTAGATTTAAGAATTTCATCTGCAAGAGAAAGTAATTTTTCTTTACTTCTTTCTCTAGTTGGTCTATAAGTCATTCCAGCTGCACAAAATCTACAACCTCTAGTACATCCTCTAGAAATTTCTAATACAGCTCTATTATGTACTATGTCCATATAAGGTACTATAAATTCAGTAGGGTAATATGCTTTATCTAAATTTTCTACAACCTGTTTATTGATAACATCTTTTATTCCTTTATTAATTGGAGCTAATCTATCTTTAGAATCTTTAATTTCGTATAATGAAGGAACATATACTCCAGAAATTTTATTTAATTCAAATAACATTTCTTCTTTAGAATAATTTTTTTTCTTAAGATTTTTATATTCTCTAATTAATTCAACAATTACCTCTTCTGCTTCACCAATGAAAAATAAATCAATAAAAGGAGCCAGAGGTTCTGGATTAAATACTGTAGCTCCCCCAGCTATAACTAAAGGATCTTTTTCATTCCTGTCTTTACTTCTTATAGCCATATCAGCTAAATCTAAAATATTTAAAATATTTGTATAACTCATCTCATATTGCAGGGTAAAACCTAAAATATCAAAATCTCTAATTTCCCTACCACTTTCAAGTGAATATAAAGGTAAATTATTTTCTTTTAATAATTCTTCCATATCTGTCCAGGGAGAAAAAGTTCTCTCACATAAAATATCTTCATTACTATTTAATAAGTGATAAATAATTTTCATCCCAAGATGAGACATTCCAATTTCATAAACATCAGGAAAAGCAAGTACTGTTTTTATTTTATCATTAGTCCATTTTTTATTTATTGCGTTCCATTCATTACCTATATATCTTTCTGGATTTTTTATTTTATAGAGTAAATCATTTATTTTCTCTTTAACATTCATCATAACACCTCAATTATTAATTCAAAAAACTTAAAAATCTTAAACTAAAACATTATTTTCTTTTTGCGAACATTAATATTAATAATTATTCCAATTGCTATCATATTAGAAAGCATAGCACTACCACCATAACTAATAAAAGGTAGTGGTATTCCAGTTATAGGCATTACTCCCATAGTCATTCCAGAATTTTGTAAAACATGAAAAAAAATCAAAGCTAAAATTCCTGTAACAACAAGTTTACCAAAATCATCTCGAGCATTAATTGCAACTTTAATCATATTCCAAAATAATAATAAATATAAACTAAGTACCAGTGTGATTCCCAAAAATCCAAATTCTTCTCCTACAACTGAAAAAATAAAGTCGGTATGTTTTTCCGGTAAAAAATTCAATTGATTTTGAGTACCAGAAAATAAACCTTTACCAAATAATTTTCCTGAGCCTAAAGCAATCTTTGACTGTAAAATATTATATCCAGCACCCTGAGGATCTATGTCAGGATTTACAAACACAATTAGTCTATTTAACTGATAATCTTTTATAAGAGGAAGAGGAGTTTCAAAGATAAAATGCGAGGCAAGTAATAATAAAATAATTAAAAAACTACCTCCAAAAATTAATAACATTATTTTTCGGTCTCCTCCTGCAACATATAACATAACTAGATAAATGAATAATATAACAAGAGCCGTTCCTAAATCATTTTGTAATATAATTAAAACAAAAGGTATGAATGCATAAAAACCTGACTTTAAAATTCCAGTTAGGTTTTTTAATTCATCTTTCATTTCTGACATAACATTAGCCAGCATAATTATTACTATTATTTTTGCTATTTCAGAGGGTTGAAAGTTAATACTGCCTATACTGATCCAACTTCTCCCCCCACCTCTTTCAGAACCAATAATTAGAAGTAATACTAAAACTCCAACAGTAAAAATATATATTAAATCAGAATATTCTTTAAGAAGTGAATAGTCATAAAATTGGATTATAGTTATAGCAACTACACCTACAATTATAGCTATAATTTGTTTTTGAATGAAATTCCAGTTTTCAGGATTTTTATTTATTTCTACAGCACTACTTATCATAATCAAACCAATAATGGATAATAGTAAAACCAAAATAGGTATATAGATATTCAAGTTTTTCCAAAACCTTTTTTGCCATTTCATTTAATTTTTCCCTCTTATGATGAATTATTTATTGGAAAATTAGCTACTAAAGCCATGATATCTTCTTTTTTATCTAATTCCATTTTTACATTCTGGTCATCTACATCAACATATTTTTTTAGAACTTCTAACATTTCTTCTCTTAAATTTTTCATTTCTTCAGGTGATAAGTTAATCCTATCATGTACAAGTACAAATTGCAGTCTTTCCTTAGCTATATCTTTACTTTTATTTTCTTCACTTTTAAGACCTAATTTTTTTAATATATCATTTAATATATCGATTAGAATCCCCTCCTTTTACCCTAGACCAAATATTTTCTTTAACTTAGTCATCATAGAATCTTTTTTTAAATCCATCATAGGAATATCTTTACCAGTTATTCTATGAGCTATATTATTAAAAGCTTCACTGGCTTTAACCCCATCTGATAAAACAATTGGTTCACCTCTATTAGTAGAAACAACTATCGATTCATCATCTGGAACAACACCTAAAAGATTAATAGCAAGTATTTCTATCATGTCATCGATATTCATCATATCGCCTCTTTCAACCATATCCATTCTGATCCTATTAATTATTACTTCAGGATCATTAACACCCTCAGCTTCTAAAAGACCTATAATTCTATCAGCATCTCTAACAGCAGAAACTTCTGGTGTTGTTAAAATAATGGCATCATCTGCTCCAGCTATAGAATTTTTGAAACCCTGTTCAATACCTGCTGGTGAATCTACTAATACATAATCCATATCCTCTTTTAAGGTATTAGTTAATTCTTTCATTTGAGAAGGTGAAACTGCCGTTTTGTCTCTTGTTTGAGCTGCCGGAAGTAAAACTAAATTATTATTTCTTTTATCTTTAATTAAAGCCTGTTCAAGGCGACAATTTCCTTCAACAACATCAACAATATCATATACAATTCTATTTTCTAAACCTAAAACTACATCAAGATTTCTTAAACCAATATCTGCATCAATTAAACACACTTTTTTCCCTATTTCAGCAAGTGCTGTCCCAATATTTGCAGTAGCTGTTGTTTTACCGACTCCACCTTTACCTGATGTAATAACAATAACCTTTCCAGCCAAAATAATCCCTCCTGTTTTCTACTTATTATAGTTTTCGACTATGATTTTACCATTTTTTAAATATGCAATTTCTGATTCACAATGATTATTTTTATTTTCATCTGGTGATCTCGAAATTACATTTGCAATTCTTAATTGAGTTGCCTCAAGACACATAGCAAATATTTTGGCATCATAGCTACCATCTGCCCCAGCGTGTACTACACCTTTTAATTTACCTAAAACTATTATATCCCCTCCAGCTATTACAACTGCTCCTGGATTTATATCCCCCATAATCACAACATTAGTCGGATATTTTACTCTTTGACCGGATCGAATAGTTCTTTCAATTAATAGGGTATCTTTTTTATTTTTAATTTCTGTTTTTTTCTTGCTAATTTCTGTTTTTTGGGTACTTTTAGTATTATCAATATATACATCATTAATCTCATTATAATTTTTTATTATTTCAATTAATTCAGTAACCTCTTCTAATTTAAAACGATGTCCTGTAATATTTAAGTATATATCAGTGCCAGCAAAAAAATCATTAGCTTGATTTACATGTTTTATTAATTCATTTTTTATATCAGTAAATTTCTTTTTCGAATCTAAATTTATTATTACTCCTTTAGTTCTAACTTGAAAAGATATAGCAGGACTCATAGCTTATACTCCTTATAATAATTAATATATTTAAATAAAATTTCCCTATTATATAACATTCTAGAATAATAGAAAAAATCCTTCTAATTCTCCAAAAATACCGATTTGAAAAAATCCACTAAGTTATTTGATTGTATAATTTCCTCTTCTTGTTTATTTGAGTTATTTTCAATTAAATCTGAACTTTTATTTAATCCAAAATACTCCCTAAATATCTCTTTAGCAACCGGTAAAGTATTAGAACTTGAATTACCATTCTCTAAAAAAACAACAACTACTATTTCAGGATCATCAGCAGGTGCAAAACCTGCAAACCAACCATGATTAGATATACCTGTTTCTGCTGTACCAGTTTTGCCAGCAATTTTTATAGGAAAATCTCTAAAAACTGAAGATGCTGTACCATACTCTGCATTGGTGACTTCTTTCATACCTTCTTTTAAAATTTTATATGTTTCATTAGAAAAAGGTAATTCTTTTTTTAATACTTTATCAAAATCTTTAGTTACGTTTCCCTTATCATCAATTATTTTATCAACAATCTGAGGCTCATATAATTTACCTTCATTAGCAATAGAACTAACTAAAAGGCTTAATTGTAAAGGAGTAGTCAAAAGTCCACCCTGGCCAATTGATAAATTAACTGAATCTCCAGGATACCAATTTTCCCCAAATTCACTTTGTTTCCAACTTTCATCTGGAACCAAACCGCTTTTTTCCTCGGGTAAATCTATTCCTGTTTTTTCTCCCAAGCCGTATTCACGTGCTGTTTCTATTAACTTTTCTCCTTTATATTTTTCATATAATCTATAACCAATTTTATAAAAAACGATATTATTAGATCTTGCTATTGCCTTTGTGAAATCTAATTTACCTTCACCAACCGGGTACCAATTATTAAAAGGTTGAGACCAATCTGGAATATAAAATTTAGCATTTTCATCTACAAATTCTGTCTCACCATCAATACCAAGGTATTTAATTCCGGCTGTACCAGTTACTAATTTGAAAATAGAGCCTGGAGGAATGGCTGACATAGTATTGCGATTCAATAATGGGAAATTAGGATCATTTTGAAGTTCATCATATTTACCCTCACTTATTCCATTAGAAAAATCATTAGGATCATAATTAGGTATACTTGTAATTGCTCTTATAGCCCCACTATTTACTTCCATTACAATTGCACTGGCTCCTGTAGGTATTGTAAGTTCCTGATCATTTTTAGCTTCTTCTTTAAGGGCTTCAAATGCATTTGTAAGTTTTTTTTCAATTCTTGCTTCTAAATCCATATTTATATTTAATATTAGATCATTACCAGGCTCAGGAGATTTCATACCAATAGTTTTTATCTTATAACCCATATTATTAACTTCAATCTGTTCTACTCCATTTTTACCATTTAGATAATTTTCATATTCTTTTTCCAACCCTGCAATACCTATAATATCTCCACCTCTATAATTTTTACCCTCATTATTAAACTGCTTTAATTGTTCTTCACTTATTTGTCCTACATATCCTAAAACATGAGAAGCAGTTTTAGCAAAAGGATACTGTCTTAAAAAAGAGTCTTCTATAACAAGGCCTGGTAACTCTTTAGAATTTTCCTCTATACTTATCATATTTTTGGAAGATAGATTTCTTTTCAGAAGTAAAGAAGAATTATAAATATCTTTATTTTCTATATATTTTTTCTTTAAAGAACTAGTATCCAAATTTGTAAATTCACTTAAGCGATCTATAACATCTTCAACCTTTAGCTCTGGAGAAACCTCATTAGGAAGAAGATACAAATTATATGATAACTTATTTGAAGCTATTATTTCACCATTTTTATCAATGATTTTTCCTCTGGGTGCATTTACCGGTCTTAAAGATATTCTATTACCTTCAGACAAATCAAAATAATAATCTCCTGATATTAATTGTAAATACCCCCCTCTTAAAACAAGAAAAATCATAACTGAAATTATAATTAATCTCAGAATTTTTAATCTCTTATTCATAATAACTTCTCCTATTTTTTTCATTAAGATTAAAATAATAAATTATACTATATACTATAAAAGTCAAAATTGTATTATAGAAAGCAAATTTAATAACATAACTTTTAAAAAGGGTCCACAGATTAATTGTAAATATTAAATTTTCTATAAGGGGAATAATTAATATTTCCTGTAAAATTGAAATAAAAAATACTACTAGTGGTGGAATCAAAATATTTTGTTTATATACTTTTCCTTCCACCAAACCTGCTATTAAACCAAGAATAGCTTTACTTACTGTATATACTCCAAAAAAACCTCCTAAAAAAACATCCTGAATTAATCCTAAAATTAGTCCAGAAAAAAAACCAGCTTTAGTTCCTGAGGAGAAGGCTATTAAAACTACTAATATTAACAAAAAATCTGGAGTATAATCCATAAAAGGTAGATATACTTTAAATTGCAACTGTAAAATCAATGCTATTAAAGAAAACAATGCATAATATAGCCCTTTTTTCATAACTTTCCTCCTCTCATTATCTTACAAACTAAAAATCTGTTATGACTAATACTTCTTCAATAGTATTTAAATCAATAAATAAATCTATTTTAGCTTTTTGAGAAACTCCATAATTATCAGGATTGACTTCTGTTACTTTACCTATTGGAAGACCTTTTGGATATGTATTAGATAGTCCTGAAGTTAAAATCAAATCATTTTCACGAATATCAGAATCCCAGGAAAGATTATCCATAATATTATATTTACTATTTTCCTGATTTCCTTTTACTAATCCTACAGCTCTTGAATCCTCTCTTTGAACAATCCCAGCAACTACAAAGCCAGAGTTATTAACCATTTCTACCTGCGCAGAATCGCTGGTAATATAATTAATTTGTCCCACAAAGCTTCCATTATAAGTAACTACTGTCATCCCATCTTTTAGTCCATCTTTACTACCTTTATTTATAAGAATTTTTTCTTTCCATTTAGAAGGGCCATATCCAATTACTTTTGCCCCCTGAGTTTCATAAGAAGTTAATTCTTTGAAATCTAATAATTTACGTAATCTTTCATTTTGAATTTCATATTTTTTCATAAGTATATTATTTAATCTTTCTTCAGCTAATTGTTTTTTCAATTTTTCATTTTCTGAAAGTATTTCACCTGCATTTTTGAATCTTTTAATATAATTATCAATACTGGTTATAACCCTATTAACTCCTGATACTGCTGGAGATATCAAATTATATATACCACTCTGAACAAAAGAAAGATATGGTATGTTTATAGAAAAATAATTACTAATCCCCAAACTTATTATTAATAATAAAAAGATAGCTATTAAAATCAAAGGTGTATTATTAAATCTATTCATATAATCACTTCCTCTTTAAGATAGCTTTTTTGGAGAAATCAATACTTTTTTTAGTGAATCTATTTCTTCAAGAGCAATTCCAGTACCCTGTACTACACTATCTAAAGGATCTTCAGCAAGATGAACAGGAATTTCAGTTTCTTTTTTAATAAGTTCAGCTAAACTTTGCAATAGAACTCCTCCACCAGTTAAAATTATTCCTCTATCCATTACATCTGAAGATAATTCAGGAGGTGTTTTTTCCAAAGTCATTTTTACTGCTTCAATAATATTTTCAATTGGTTCTCTAAGAGCCTTCTGCACCTCAGAACTTTTTACTGAAATAGTTTTTGGCAAACCACTAACCTGGTCTCTACCTCTTATTTCTTTTTGACCTTCATTTTCACCAATTAATGCTGAACCTATATCAATTTTTAATTCTTCAGCTGTTCTATCACCTATTAATAAATTATATTCATTTTTGATATAACTAACTATAGCTTCATCCATTTCATCCCCACCAACTCTTATAGAACGGCTGGTTACTATTCCTCCTAATGAAATAACTGCAACTTCGGTAGTTCCCCCACCAATATCAACCACCATATTACCTGTTGGTTCTTCAACTGGTAATCCAGCACCAATAGCAGCTGCCATAGGTTCTTCTATTAGATAAGCTTTTCTGGCACCTGCATGTTCTGCTGCATCTAAAACTGCTCTTTTTTCTACTTCAGTTACCCCTGAAGGAACACAAATAATTATTCTAGGTCTTACAAGTTTACTTCTTTTATGAGCTTTAGTTATAAAATAACGAAGCATTGCTTCAGTAATATCAAAATCAGCAATAACACCATCTTTCATAGGTCGAACAGCCCTAATATTACCAGGTGTACGTCCAATCATTTTTTTTGCTTCATTACCAACTGCTAATACCTCATTATCTCTTAAAGCAACTACTGATGGCTCTCTGATCAAAATTCCTTTTCCTTTTATATAAACTAATGTATTGGCTGTACCTAAATCAATTCCCATATCTCTCGAAAATGGTGCACCTAAAAATTTGAAAACCATATGTTTTTCCCCTCTCTATATATCTTATTTAAATAATTTCTTCTTCCTTCATACTAATAAATTTATTATCTCCAATAACAATATGATCTAAAACATTAATTCCTATTATTTCCCCAACTTTAATTAACCTTTTTGTGATTTTTATGTCATCCTGACTGGGAGTAGGTTCTCCACTTGGATGATTATGAAAAAGTATAATAGCAGCACTACTTCTTTTAATTGCAACTTTATATACTTCTCTGGGATGAACTATTGAACTACTGAGCCCTCCTTTGCTTATTAAGGGAGTAGCAATAACTTTATTTTTTATATCAAGTAATACTAGTCCAAATACCTCCTGTTTCAAAAAGCGAAGTTTGGGCATAATTAGAGAAACAATATCTTTTGGGGTTTGAATGACAGGTTGTTCTAAAAATGAGCTGGAATGAATTCTTTTACTCAACTCTATTAAAGCTAAAATCTGGGAAGCCTTAACAGTTCCAATTCCCTTTAGTTTAACTAATTCTTCAGCCTTTAATTCTACTATCCCTTTCAAACCATTAAAATAATTTAAAATATCCTGTGATAATTCAACAGCTGTTCTTTTTGCTATACCTAATCTTATTATAACAGCTAACAACTCTGCATTAGATAATTGTTCAGCCCCATATTTTAGCAATTTTTCGCGAGGCCTTTCTTCTTTAGGAAGTTCTTTTATTGTACATCTATATTCTACATTCTCCATTATCATCTTCCTTTATAATTTTTATATAATATCAATTGAAAATTTATTAAGAATTCGAGCTAGTTTATGGACAGGTAAACCCATAACTGTAAAATATGAACCCTCTATTTTCTCTACAAAAACACTTCCTAAACCTTGAATTGCATAAGAACCAGCTTTACCCATAGGTTCTCCAGTAGAAACATATTTTTCAACTTCATTATCAGTCATATCAGCTAAATATACTTCTGTTCTGTCTATATCAGTAATTTCTTTTCTATTCAATGTTGAGAAAACTGCCAATCCAGTGATTACTGTATGATTATCACCTCGTAATTCTTTTAACATTTTAATAGCATCTTCTTCAGATTGAGGTTTACCCAAAATCTTTTCATCATTAACAATAATTGTATCAGCTGCTATTATTAAAGTATCTTCTACTAATTTACTGACTTCTTTTGCTTTTAAAGATGATAATTCCTGTACCATTTTTTCTGGACTTAAATGTTCATAAACACTCTCATCAATTTTACTTGGCACAACTGTAAACTGCATGTTTAATCTTTTTAATATTTTTTCTCTTCTTGGAGATTCTGAAGCTAAAATCAAGTTCTTCATATTAAAAATCCTCCTTTAATGGCAAGTGATTTAGGGTAAAATAAGTAACTAATCCTACTCCTATTCCAGTGGGTACAGCCATTAATAATAAATAGGGTAAATAGTAAAATATACCCTGATTTGCAATTATAAAAAACGCTATTACAATCTGACCAATATTATGAAAAACAGCACCTAAAACACTCACTCCAATAATACTTAATTTATCTTTTAAGTAAAAATAAGCAAATGCCATTGCTAAAAATCCTAAAATCCCGCCTATTAAACTAAAATAGAAATTTATAGTCATAAAAGTTCCTATTAATAAAGAACCTAGAAAAACTCTTAAAAATAATACTTGAAAACCAGCTTGAAAACCAAAAATGATTAGAGCAAGCAAATTCGGAATATTTGCAAGTCCTAATTTTGCACCAGGTACTACTCCATTAATAGGGATTAAACCTTCTATAACATGTAATATTAATCCAAGACTAACAAGCAGGGAAATAATAACCATTTTTTTTATTTTTGATTTTCTCATATTTACCTCTTTTCTTTCTTAGATTAATTTTTGGTAAAAATATCCTCAAAATCTTCACTATACCATATTTCTCCATCTTTTATAAGAAATCCTGCAATATTATCAGATTTTTTTATTTCTTTTTTAGCATTTTCCCAGCCCATAATAAATAGTGCTGTAGATAAAATATCAGCACTCATAGCATTAGAACTATAAATAGTAACTGACTGTAATTCACGAGCTGGATAACCGGTATTGGGATCGAGTAAATGTGAATACCTTTTATTATTTTTAATAAAATAGCGCTCATAATCTCCTGAAGTGGCAATAGCTCCTTTAGAAATCTCAAGAATATAATCATTATAAATTTGATTATTAAATCTCGGTTTTCTAATTCCAATAGTCCATTTTCGATTCTTTAAGGTATTCAATCCAGATACTCGAATATTTCCTCCAGCATTTATAAAAAAATTATCTATATTATTTTCTTTTAGATATTCATAAACTTTATCTATGATAAAACCCTTAGCTGCCGCTCCTAAATCTATTTTACTTTCTTTAGGTAAATAGATTTTATTATTACCTTTATCAATCTTTATATCATTATAGTTAATCAATTGCAATGCACTTTTTATATCATTTTTATCAGGAATTTTATTTTCTCCTTCTCCAAACCCCCAGATATCAATTAAAGGGGCAATAGTTGGATCGAAATTACCTTCAGTCAATTTTGCATATTCTTTTAGCCGAAAAAATAATTCTCTCATTTCAGAAGATACTTCAACACCAGATTCCCCATAATTATTTATTTTAGAAATCATACTATTATTATTATAACGATCCAATCTTTTATTCCAGTCTTTAATAATTTTTATTGATTCAGAAATAATATCATTACCATCATTTTCACTGATAATTTTAATTTCAACTACAGTATCCATTATAAATACTTTTTCAGTATATAATTTTTCTTTGTTTTCAGTTTGTTGTACTATTAAAAACAAACTAATAGTTATAATTAATAAAATAATTATTATTGCAATTTTATTTTTCATTTTACCAGGTCACTCCATCTAAATCACTTTTTTCACTTTCAATCCAAATAGATATTTTATTGGGAACACAAATAATTGAAGGCCCAGCTCTATTAATCCATCCAGTTTTTACACAAATTTTTTCCGGATCTTTTTCAGGTGCTTCTTTCATTCGAACTTTTCCATTATAAGCTTCAATAATACTTGTACCTATAGGACCTTCTACTTCAACTATAATTCGATTGTTAATAGTTTCTTTAACAGGAATTTTTTGGACTATTTCACCTTCCTGGCTGATATAAATAACCTGATCTCCACTATCCGCATTTTCACTATTCCAGAAAGGAAGAAATAAAATAGCTATACTTAATAATATTACTCCTATTATTATCATAATATCATACGCAGTCATAATTTTTAATAACTTATACATAAAATCACCTACTAAGTATTTTAATTGTAACACCTTTATACTTTGATGTCTATAATATTAGTATAAAAATCATAAAAAGGGGCCCTGCTATAAAAAGCAAGTACCCCTAAATAGTTTGGTTTAAAGTTTGTTATATCTATTTTAAATTATTTATTCATACTCTACTTTAATGGCATCTACATTACATGTATCATAACAAATTCCACATTTAACACATTTTTCAGGATCAATCTCATGTTTTTCTTTTGGTTCACCCTCTATAGCATCTACCGGGCAGGCTTTTGCACATAAGGTACAACCAACACAATCATCAGTAATTTCTATATTTTTTACCTTTTTCCCTTCAAAAGTAATTGTATCAGTTGGACATTTTTCTGCGCAAAGACCACAATTAATACATTTTTCATAATCTATAACTGCAAGGTCTCCCTCCATTGTTATAGCATCAACCGGACATACTTTTTCACACATGCCACAACCTATACAGCCAACTTCACAAATTTTACTTACTACTTTACCACTTTCAGGGGATGAACACTCAATATGATTCTTTTTAGATGATGGATAAAGTGTAATAATATCTTTTGGACAGGCTTCAACACATTTCCCACAACCTGTACATTTCTCAGGATCAACTTCAGGAAGACCATTTTCATTCATTTTAATTGCATCAAAAGGACATACCTCTACACAATCCCCATAACCAAGACATCCATATTGACAACTTTTGTCTCCACCATTTATAAGATTTACAGCTTTACAGGTTTCTATACCTTTATATTCTGAATCTTTTTTTGTTTCTTTGTTTCCACCACGACAGAGCACTCTAGCTACTTCACCTTCAGCTGAAGACGCTTCTGCATCTAAAATTTCTGCAATTTTTTCTGCAACATCTTCTCCACCAACAGGACAACCATCAATGGAAGCATCACCTTTAACTACTGCTTCAGCGAAACTACTACAACCAGCATATCCACATGCCCCACAATTAGCCCCTGGAAGAACTTCTTCAACTTCATCTATTCTAGGATCTTTATCTACATGGAAAGCCCGAGAAGCTATGCCAAGACCGGCTGCTAAAAAAGCTGCTATACCTCCCATGCTCAAAAGAGAATACAAATAAATTGATTTCATTATTTCACCTCCGATTACTATATCAACCTGAAATCATTCCGGAAAAGCCCATAAAGGCCATAGCCATAAGTCCTGCAATAATTAGAGTAATTGGAACTCCTCTAAGGGCTTTTGGGACATCACCAAACTCTAAGTTTTCTCTAAGTCCAGCCATAAGAACAATTGCAAGAGTAAATCCTACTCCTGCTGCAAATCCAAAGACAACACTCGCAATAAAACCATAATTATTTAAAGGTATTTGTAATGCTAAACCTAAAATAGCACAGTTAGTTGTAATAAGAGGAAGATAAATTCCAAGTGCTTTATATAAAACTGGACTCGTTTTTTTAATAAACATTTCAACAAATTGAACAAGAGAAGCTATAACAATAATGAATGACACATATTGTAAAAATGGTAAATTTAATGCTTCTAAAATAAATGTATTTATAAGCCAGGTAGCTGCTGCAGTTAGGGTCATTACAAAAGTTACTGCCAGTCCCATACTAAATGAAGTTTCAACCTGACTTGAAACACCTAAGAAAGGACATATTCCTAAAAATTGAACTAATATAAAGTTATTAACTAAAACAGTACTGAAAAATAATAGTAATATTTGTGTAAATTCCTCCATTTAAATTAACCCTCCCTGCTACTTATGACATTCATTACACCAATTAATATTCCAAGACTAATAAACGCTCCTGCAGGTAAAATCATTATAATCATTGGTTGATACCAACTACCTAGAAGCTGTATTCCAAAAACTGAACCCATACCTAAAAGTTCTCTAAATATACTCAAAGCAACAAGAACCCAGGTGAAACCAAGTCCCATTCCAACTGCATCAGCAATAGAACGGTGAACAGGGTTTTTAGAAGCAAAAGCTTCCTGTCTTCCTAAAATAAGACAGTTAACTACTATTAATGGAATAAAAAGACTCAATGACGCTGCTATATCAGGAAAAAAAGCTTTCAAAAAATAATCTGTAAATGTAACAAAAGTAGCTATAATTAAAATATAACTTGGAATCCTGACATCATTAGGAATCAATTTTTTTATGAGAGAAATAACAATCTCTGAAGAAATTAATACAAAAGATGTAGCAAGTCCCATAGCTAAACCATTGACTGCTGTATTAGTTACCGCCAGAGTTGGACACATACCAATAACAAGTACTATTATTGGGTTTTCTTTCCATAGTCCATTTTTAAAATCAGCTATTAGTTGTTTCATTAATTTCCACCCCCATAAGCATTTTGAATCTTATCAACTGCATCTTCTACAATTCTAGTAACCTTTTCCGAAGAAATAGTTGCACCTGCAATAGCTTCAACCTGATAGGGGTCTGAGGTTTCTCTTTTTATTACATCGTATTCTCCAAAAGGTTTACCTTCAAAATTACTTTTATAACTATCAGTTGTTATATTTGCTCCCAATCCAGGAGTTTCTTCATGTTCTAATATTTTTATTCCATAAATCTCTCCATTAGCAGGGTTAGCACCTACCATTAATTTAATCATACCCTGAAAACCTGGACCTTCTTCTATTAAAGCAACACCAACTCTTTGGCCAGATTTATAGCCTTCATAAAATTTTATTCCATTTTTCGTAACTTCTTCATAACTTTCAGCCTCAGGAACTACTTCAAAAATACCACTTTCACGTGCTTTAGCAGCATGTTTTTCTATATAAGGAGTAGTCCATTCATATACAAATGCCAGACTAAGAGCTGATATA
>DATFIM010000202.1 GCA_035270125.1 Halanaerobiales bacterium
AGGCATTATCACCGAATATAATCCTTTTCATTATGGACATCTCTATCATTATGAAAAAAGTAAAAAAATCACAAACTCAGATGCTGCTATCTGTGTAATGAATGGTAATTTTACTCAACGAGGTCTACCAGCAATTACTGACAAATGGAGTAGAGCTAAAATGGCTTTAGAAGCTGGCGTTGATATTATATTTGAACTTCCACTTGTTTATGGGATTCGTAGTGCTAATTACTTTGCAAAAGGATCAGTAAAATTACTCGCTGAGACAAATCTAGTTAGTAATTTTGTTTTTGGTAGTGAATCTGGGAAAATTAAACCCTTAATGAAAATAGGACAATTTTTAAATAAAAATGATAATAATTTTAATCAAGAAATACAGGATTTAATTCGTAAAGGTCATTCTTATCCTGCTGCTCGTGAAAAAGCTTTAAATAAATTTTTTGAAAACGAAAAAGTTATCTCAGAAATTAAAAGCCCTAATAATATTTTGGGTATAGAATATATTAGAGCTGTTTTAGAAAACAATCTTGATCTTAATCCCCTAACAATTAAAAGAACTTCCAATAATTATCATTCCAATGAAATCAATGGCGAATTTGCCAGCGGAAGTGCTTTAAGAAAATTAATTAGAAAAAATGAAATAAATAAACTAAAAAATTTAGTTCCTGATAGCAGTTTTAACATTTTAAAAAGAGAATTAAAAAATGATAAAATACCTGTCAGAAAAAGCAAACTTAGTTATCCTATTCTAAGCAAATTACGAATGAGTTCTCCAAAAAAATTAAAAAAATATGCTGAAATAACAAATGGTCTGGAAAATCGCTTTTTCAATTCTGCGTTAGAGAGTGGTAATTACAATCAACTTATAGAAAATATTAACACAAAATCAGTAACCCAGAATAGAATCCAGAGAAATCTTTTACATATTTTATTTGGATTAACAGAAAAAGAATTTAATAAAATAGATAATAATGGTCCTGCCTATCTTAGAGTTTTAGCTTTTAATAAAAATGGAGAAAAAATATTATCTAAGTTGAAAGAAAAAAGTAATTTGCCTATTATAACCAAAATAAGTAACTATTTAAATGATATTGATTTAGCTTCTGAAAATCCAGTGATTAAGCAGTTGAGTTATGAAATTCTAGCAGATGATATTTATAGCTTATTATATAATAATCCTAAATATCGTAAAGGTAGACAGGATTTTTATCAAAAAATTATTAGAAATTAAAAGATATTATTCTAATTCATTTTCTAAAAAATATAGAACATCATCTATTGTTTCAACTTTTACCAATTTTATATCTCTGGTAGTCTCCTGAGCTTTTTCATAATTTTCAGCAGGTGTTAAAAATATATCTGCTCCTGCTTCATCAGCTGTAATAATTTTTTGTAAAATACCATCAATCATCCCTATTTTACCATCTAAAGAAATAGTACCTGTTCCTGCAATTTTTTTACCTTTAGTTATATCTTCAGGTGTTAATTGATTATAAATTTCTAAAGTAAAAACACTTCCAGCAGAAGGTCCAACTACATTATCTGTATTAAAAGAAATTTCCCTTGGAAAATCATAAGTTAAATCTTTAGTAATTATTAAAACTCCAATTGAGGGTTTTCCTGGATTTTCCTCAAGTTCAACAGTTTCTAGGGTAATAACTTTTTTGTTTCCATTATTTTCTATTGTTAGATCTATTTTTTCGCCAATTTTTTTAGCTCTAATTAAATTGACAGCATCTGAAGCTAATTTTACTTCTTTGCCATCTACTGCTGTAATTATATCTCCTGATTCTAATTTTCCCTTAGCTGCTCCATCTTCCATTACCTGAACAATCTCTGCTCCATTTCCAGTACCTTCAAAACTAACTTCATATCCTGCTTTTTTTAGGGCGACAGCCTGTGATTTTACTTTGCTTTCTTCCATTAAATTAGCCATAATATCAATATATTGGCTCATTTCCATTCCTTCAGGTATTTGCTGTTGTCTTGGTGTTAATTCATATCCTTCTGGACTTAAAATTGTTATTTTAATTACATCAAGTACTGTAGCTCTTTTACTGCCTACAGCTGTTAACATAAACTTACCTCTAATATTTTCTTTATAACCATCCTTAACTGTAATTAAAGGAGATAATTCCTTTGCTACTCCAGGAGTTGTCATCATATATGGAGTAGGTATAAAATTACTAATGATTAAAATTATTATTATAATACCTATAAACTTTGTTAATTTATCCTTTAGTCTATTTTGTTTTCTCATTATTAACTCTCCCCAAAATACTATCGATTTCTTTTTTATATTTTTTTGCTTCTTGATATCCTTCATATATACAAATATCTGTATTATCTAAATCAAGAGAATCTATATTATCCAGTTTGGGATTAATAGTAATATCTGCTCCAGTTTCTTTTAATTTTTGAAACTCATACTGCATTATGTCAAAAGTATTAAATAATACATCAAAAATATTATCAATCTTATTATTTACTTCTTTTACCCTGATATCAACAGCAATTATAATATCAGCCCCCATTTTTCTTACAGTAGATACAGGGACTCTATCCAGGACTGCACCATCAACCAGCATTTTTTCCTGATGTCTATAAGGAACAAATATACCCGGAATTGCTATACTTGACCTGATTGCCTTTGCTACTGAGCCTTTATTTATAACAACCTGTTCACCCTTTTCAATATCACAGGCTATTGCCGAAAAGGGTATATTTAATTCAGAAAAAGTTTTGTTCTGAGTAAGTATTTCAAAAAACTTAAGTATTTTATTACCTTTGATCAAACCTTTTCTGGGAAAAGTCACATCGGTTAAGGTATCCCAATCTATTTCTTCTGCTATTTTTTCCATATATTTAAGAGGAATTCCTGCCGAATAAAGTCCGCCAATAATACTTCCCATACTTGTACCAGCTATTATATCTATATCAATATTTTCTTTTTCCAAAAATTTTAAAACTCCTACATGGGCAAGACCACGAGCTCCTCCTGCTCCCAGAGCCAGACCAATTTTGGGAGTATAATCTTTCATAAAAAAACTTCCTTTCCTAAATTACTTGCTCCACTAAATAATTATATATAAAAATTAAGATTAATTCAATATTATTCATAAAAAAACCTGCTTAAACTAAGATTATTAGCTTAAACAGGCAATTATATATTTTTAATATGAAGCTATAGTCCCATCTGTTCTTTTTTCTGTACCTGCTCTAAGGACACCATTCTCATTATCTCGCCAGATAATCTGTCCTCTACCAAAAGCACCAGAATTTAGTTTGACTTCAATATCATGACCACGATTTGCCAGCTGTTTTGCTATATTTGTTGGAAAGTCTTTTTCAACTATAACTTTTTTATCATCCATCCACTGCCAGCGAGGTGCATCTAATGCTGCCTGAGGATTGAGATTAAAGTCAATAGTGTTCATAGCTACCTGTAGATGGCCCTGGGGCTGCATATATCCACCCATAACCCCAAATGGACCAACAGCTTCATCATCTTTAGTAAGGAAGGCAGGTATAATAGTATGATAGGTCTTTTTACCACCTTTTAGAACATTATCATGGTTTTCATCAAGTGAAAATAAATGTCCTCTATTCTGTAGTGCTATACCTCTTTCAGGAACAACAAGACCTGAGCCAAATCCCATGTAATTACTTTGAATATAGGAGATCATATTACCTTCATCATCAGCTGCTGCCAGATAAACTGTTCCTCCTTTTTCTGGTTTACCAGGTTCAGGAGATATTGCTTTATCTGAAATCAATTTCCTTCTCTTATCTAAATAATCTTCAGCTAATAATTCTTCCACTTTATAAGTCATTTCATCAAGATCTGTAATATATGTTTTTCCATCAGTCATAGCCAGTTTCATGGCCTCTATCTGTTTATGATAAGTATCTACATTTTCTTTTTCTGGAAAATCAAATTTATCCAAAATACCTAAAGCCATTAAAGCTGAAAGACCCTGGCCATTAGGCGGTAATTCCCAGACATCATAACCTTTATAACTTACTTTAATAGGATCTACCCATTCAACTTCAAAAGAAGCCAGATCTTCTTTAGATAAATATCC
>DATFIM010000203.1 GCA_035270125.1 Halanaerobiales bacterium
ATCAAGATATTTTTTGATTTTTTCCATAAATAACTCTCCATATTTCTTGTACTTAACTTCTCCCACTCCACTTATATTTAACATTGTATTTTCGGTCATAGGATAATATTTACACATTTCTTTTAAAGTACTATCATGAAAAACTATATATGGTGGAACATTTTCTTCTTCTGATATCTTTTTTCTTAATGAACGTAAAATGCCAAAAAGTTCGCTATCACTGCTGACCTTTTGTTGTTCTTTTTCAAGGCGTTGATAAACTTCTTCTTCCCCTTTTAAAACCTGATAAGATTTTTGATTTAATTCTAAAACTGGATATTTACCACCTGATTGACTTAAAAATTTATCAGCAATCAGCAAATTTATCATATCTTTTATAGCTTTTATAGTATATTCTGACATAATTCCATATGTTGAAACCTCATTTAAATTATTCTTTAGTACTTTTTTACTTTTAGAACCTGCCAGCACTTTAGCCGTAACAGACATTCCCCATCTTTCATTTAATCTATATACACATGACAAAATCTTTTGAGCTTTTACTGTAATATCAACCTGTTCTCGCTCATCATTACAGTTACTGCAGTTATCACAATAATCTAGATTTTGATCATCATCAAAATAATCTAGAATATATCCTCGCAGACACTTTGAGGTATGACAATAATCAACCATCTCCTTTAATTTATTCAAATGTTTTTCTTTCCTATCCTGACTGGTTTCAGTTTGATCAATAAGAAATTTTTGAATGTGTTTATCATGAGGAGCATAAAGCAAAATACAATCAGCTGGCTCGCCATCTCGTCCTGCTCTACCTGCTTCTTGATAATATGATTCAATGTTTTTTGGCATATTATAATGAATTACATAACGGACATTAGACTTGTCTATTCCCATTCCAAAAGCATTTGTTGCAATGACAATATTAATATTATCATACAAAAAATCTTCTTGAGCTTCTTCACGCTCCTGATCAGATAATCCAGCATGATAACGACCAGTTTTATAACCTGCTTCTGATAAAAGTTTATCTATTCTATCAACCTCTTTTCTTGTAGCAGTATATATTATCCCAGGCACATCATTATTAACAGCAACATAATCTAAAATAAATTGATCTTTATCAATACCTCTTCTAAGTTTAAAAGATAAATTCTCTCGATCAAAACCTGTAGTATAGACATTAGGTTTAATCATACTTAACTGCTTACTGATATCTTCCTTTACTTCTGGAGTTGCAGTAGCAGTAAAAGCTGAGATTACAGGTCTATTAGAAAATTGATTTATTATTTTAGAAATATATAAATAACTGGGTCTAAAATCATGTCCCCATTGTGATACACAATGTGCTTCATCAATAGCCACCATTGAAATATTAATTGTTTCTAATAAACTAAGAAACTTCGAAGATTTTAACCTTTCTGGCGCAACATAAAGCAGTTTATATTTTCCCTTAGCTGTTTGCTGAAAACGTTCCTCCACTTCACTATAATTAATAGAACTATTTATATATGTTGCAGCCATTCCCATTCCTTCTAAAGCATCTACCTGATCTTTCATAAGTGAAATCAAAGGAGATATAACAATCGTAACTCCAGAAAAAATAACTGCCGGTATTTGATAACACAATGACTTTCCTGAACCAGTAGGCATAATTGCTACCGTATCTTTTTTATTTAAAATACTTTCAATAACTTCTTTTTGACCTTCTTTAAATTTTTGAAACCCATAATACTTTTTCAATATCTTTTTAGCTTTTTCTAACATTAATAAAGTCTCCTTAAATATTATATTCCCCTTTTAAAACCTCATAAGTTATAACTTCCTGGGGAATTCGCAGATTATTTTCCCATAAATATTTTATTGTCTCTCTAAAATTCTTGTCTTTTTTGACCTTAAATTCTTTTAAAATAGTATCTAAAACAACTTTGTTTTTATTTTGTTCAGTTTTTATTTCATAACCTTTGTTACCTCTTTTTATCATTTCTCTATAAAATTCTTTAAATAACTGCAAATTAAAGTCTTCATATTTCTCTTTAAGAAAATGATAAATTGAAAAACCAGCAGGGTCTATATCACCTACATAATAAATTTCAACTTCATTTATGTCAGCTATTTCCTTCAGAAAAGAAAGGCTTTTTACGATATGTTTACCTGAACCATAAATTAAAGTATCAGGAGAAAAAGAAAACAGGGGAATGTCATCACTTAATGCTCTTTTACAACTTATAAAAATAGAATGATTCTCTAGAATAAGTACTTTTTTTATCTTAATATTGTTTTTCCAATAAACAAACATCTGGCTATATTTTTCCGCTTTCAAGTCAGCAAGGGAAAGTTTTAATCTCCTCAAAAATCTTCTGCCTTCTTTTCTTGACAAAAATTTTTCATCATCAAAAAGTTCTAGGGATCTTTCCTCACGGCTGGCCCATTCTCGTTCATCTTTTTCTTTAAGAAACAGATAAACTTTCTTAAGCTTTTCCAGAAGTTTAGTATTTTGCAAATCTGGTCTTTTTAAATAATAGCTTAAATCCAGTTTTGAAGAAAGACAGAATATTTCTCTTTTATCCCATTTTTCTTTTTTATCTTTAACTAACTCCCACCTCTTTTTTAAAGGTGGATTCCTATCATTTAAAGAAGAACTTTTTATGGCTCTAATTTCATCAGCTTTTTCTTTATCTTTTAAAAGTTTATATAAAGTTTTATAGCCCCCTATTTTTGAATAAGCTTCAACCCCATTAACCTTTTTTATAATATAATTTTTAAGATCATTTAAATAAAATCTTTTCCTATGACTTAATTTATCTTTTTTGAATTGTTTAAATATATCAGAAAAATATTCTTTATTTTCCTGTAACTTTTTCATTATAAATCACCTTTTAAGATCCTCTTCTTCAGATATTCCCTCTGCATTCTGAGCAAAGGTTTAAAATCTAAATATATTCATTAATCATATTATAACATATGTTTTTAAGATTATTAATTCTGTTCTCGATTTAAAAAATGCTCAATATATTTTTAATTATAACAAATTCTAGACCAATTATAATTATACAGGTAATTAAAAAAACTTTTAATTTAAATTCCCCAAATATATCCTTGAAAAAATTGCCCTTAAAAAGAGAATAAATATCTGGTATAACAGAATACTTAACAGATTCTTTTAAATCATCTTTATCTATGAAAATTTTTCGATAAATCAACTTGAATAATGGAATATTTAAAAATAATAATATTAAAATTAAAATAAATTTCATTTTTATTCCTCCTCGAATTTTTTTATTAAAATTATTTCTTTCTTACCATATATTTATATATAAAACATATTTTCCCTTGAAAAATTCTCAATTTAATTTTCTTATAAAAAAAACCGCAGTTGCAAAATTACAACTGCAGTTCATAAACTTCTCTATCTAAATTTTTTCATCAACTTCTTTTAACACGTTCACCATAAATAACCTCTCCTTCAACTACACCTTTACCATTCTCATCATCATTAATTTCTAAAGCCCAAAAGACTGGGAACCTTCTGCTGATCTCAGTTTTGACAATTTCAGGAGCAGCAAAGGCAACAATTTGGAAGTTAAGTTTATTGGCTATTTCAAAAACTGGATCTAAGACATGTGCAGCAGAAGCTTTACCAAATGGGTTATCTAGCAACATAACTGTCCAGGGATTAGACTGAGCTAAACTTTGTTTTTTATAATTTAATAACATCATCATCATAAAAGCATTAATTGAAAGTGATTGACCTCCACTACCTTCAGGACTATCCCCTTTTCCTTTAATTACTGCTTCCCAATCATCATAATGATAGTCTTTTGGTCTAGCATATGAAAATTCATTTTTCTCAGTCATTTTATATACCTGTAATTTAGGGTATTGCCCTCTTATGACTCGAGAAAAAAGTGCTGCATCTCCAGTATATTTTTCTAATTCTGATTCTGTCATCTTATTAATATCTTTTTCTTCAAAATCATCTATAACCTCAAGAAAATATTCTTCTAACTCAGGTATAATATCCTCTTCTCTTTCTGGCAAAAAATCATCTCTTTTAAGTCTAACTAGAGGAAAACTGTGGCCATTTTGATTATGATAGACCATATTACTTATCATATCTTTCATAGAATTAACTAATCTAATAATATGTATGGCCGATCTTTCTGCCCATTGTTTTTTTGCTTCTTCTGCTTCCTCTTTATCATCTTTCATTTTCTTTAATTCATGATTTAAATATTCCTTAAAACTATTTAAAACTTCATAATTAAAATTATAATTATCCACTATGAATTCTTCTAATATTTTCTCTTTAATACTTGATTTAAGTTTATTATTTTCCACTCTTTCGTTTATATTTCTTTTAAATTTAGAAAAATCTTTTTCAGTTTTTTCTTTAAGATTAAATAGTTTATCTTTTATTTCTTTATATTCCCTAAACCAACTGTTAATTACTTCTTCTGGCTCTTTACGTATTTTTTCTTTAAGTAAATCATTTATTTCACCTTTCTCAGCTTCAAGATCATAACTATCTAATTTCCAAATTAATGATTTTAATTGGGCTAATTTATCTTTATAATCTTCAATCATTTTATTTAATTTATGCAAATATGAGCGGCTATCCTCTAAATCATCATCTATTTCAAATTCTCTTTGATCTAAATTTACTTTTTTTAAGGAACGAGGACTTTTATTATATTTTTCTTTTATTTCATTATAAACTTCATCTATAACTTTACTAGTAGTATTAATTTCTCCTTTAAGAACATCTATTTCACTTTTAATATTTTTTAACTTTGAATTAGTTATTTTCAAATTCTTTTGAACAGTATTTAAAGAAATCTTAACTTTTTCTAAAGATGATATAGTAAAATTATACTCCTGCCACTTTTCATCTATTTCTGAAAGATTTTCTTCTTTTTCTAAAATTTCTTTTCTGAGTTTGTTTCGTTCTTTTCTCAAATATTTTAATTCACTATTCTTTTCTTCCTCTTCTTTTTGCAGATCATCTAATTCCTGATAATAATAATTAGTTTCGGAATCACGATAATCAAAAAATTCTACTTCTTCTTGTAATTTAGAATTATTCTTTTTTTCCTGAAAATTTACTTCATCTATGAAATCTTCTAATTTATTCAAAAATTTCTTGGTTTCTTTTTTCCACTCATTATATTTATGTTCTATTTTTAACTTTAATGTATTATTATCTCTTTGTTTATCACTAATTTCTATTAGCTTTTCTTTATAATTATCAAGACTTTTTTTCACCTTTTTTATTTTTTCTTTTTCACTATCAATCTCTTTTTTCATCTCTTCAAAATTATTAATTTCTTCTAAATCATTTTTATCTCTTTCAATTTGACTTTTTAAATCTTTGTTTAATTTTTTTAATTCATCTAATTTATTTTTTAGTATTTCTTTTCTCTCATTAACTTCACTAATTTTTTCTTTATTTTTCTTTATTTTATCTGCCATTTTTTCTACTTTCATTTCAATTTTAAAGGACATTTCCTTTGTAATTAATTCTTCACTTTGATAACTTAACCTATTCATATTTTTAACTTTATTTTTTAAAGTATTAATAGTATTCTTTATTTCACTCTGTTTTTTTCTTAAGCCATCATACCATTTCTTAAAACTTTCACTATCAAAAATAAATTTCAATTCTTTTCCATGAATTAATTTTAAATAATCCTTATTACTTACTGTATTTCTCTGTTCATAATTAATAAAAATTGGAACAGGTGAACGTAACAATTCTTCTTCATTTAAATTATTTTTAACTTTTCGCCAATCTCCTTCATACATAAGTACAAGACTATGAATTAAAAAAGGATATTTTTTTATAAGTTCATCTTTATTATCAGTAATATTTAACAAAAAATCACTACCATAAAATACATCTATATCAAGTGCTTTTATCTTTTTATATAATCTTTTTTGGTCTGCATTTGCTATCCAGAAATTATTTTGATTTAAAGAAAGGTCAATCTCCACTTCTCTATTTTCATTTTCCAAACTTTTAATTTTTTCTTCTTTTTTAGAAATTTCGTTTTTTGCCTCCATACTTTTTTCTGAAATCCAATCCTTATCATATTTATCTCTAAAACTATAACTTTCATTTACTTTTCCTAAAGAAAGGATTTGTTTTAGTTGAGCAAAAATTTCTTTTTCCTCTGTTCTTCTTTCTTTATATTCTTCTTTTTTTCTATTGTAATCATTTTCTAATTTAGCGAGTTTCACCTTCAATTTATGACTCTTTTTTCTTGTTTCTTCGAGATTGTTTTCTTTTTCTTTGAATTCTTTATCAATTTTTTTCAATCTTTTTTCTTTATCATTAATCTTTTCTTTAAGTTCTTTTTTTATATAAGCAGGTGAACTCAATTGTAGATAATTAAAACGTTCCCCTAATTTTTCCTGCCACTTATTAAGTCTTTTTTCTTTTTCTTCAAAATTAACTACTTTCCTCTGTAAATGTTCAATATTATTTTTTATTTCCTTTTCCCGTTGAATAAGTTGAGATTCTCTTTGATTTAAAAAATTATGATAAGAATAATAATTTGCACTTGTCCTTTCTAAATTTTCCTTTAAATCTGGCCAACTATCTTTTAACTTCTTTTTTACACTAGTTATTTTTTCTCTTAATTCACTTAAGTTTAATCTCTCTTTTAATTTATCAATCCTATTCTTTACTCGATTATATTTATTTTTCTTTTCCTTATAGGGAAGATAAATCTTATTTAATCTCAACTTTTTTTCTTTATCTTCTAATTTTTCAATCTTCTCTTCTAATTGTTTGTAATCTTTTTTTAGTTTACTTTGTTTTTCTCTATATTTTTCTAATTCTCTTAATTTACGTGCATATTTCAAATTTTCTTTTTTAAAATTTAATTTTCCTATTTTCTTTTCGGTTTTTTCTTTATCCTTTTCACTTTCTTTAATTTCATTTTCCAGAAAGATTCTCCTATTTTCCAAACTACGATAAAGATTATTCCCTCTATTTTGAATAGATTTTTTTCTTTTTTCTAAGGTAATACCATGTTCTGCATCTCTTATAAGTGGGTCTACCATATTATTAAGTCTTTTAATGTCATCACTTCGTGAAATAAGCTCAGGAAGATTTTTAGCTATTTTAATATTATTAACAAAAATATTCAAAAGCGATTTTTCTTCACTTTCATCTCTATTATTTATACTTTCACTGACCGCTGGAATAATTAATTTGTCAAAAAGCTCCTGATTATCTCTAGCTTGAGAAAAATATTTTTCCAATCCACCTTCTGAACGATTTATAGTTCGCATAATATCCCATTCAGATCTATAAATACCATGACTTGCGAGATATTGATAATAATCTGAGTTCAAGCTACGAACTGAATTTTTAGAAAAAGTTCTAAAATAATATTTATTTTCCTGTAAAAATCCCCAGAGATCATCATAATTTAAAGCTTTCTCTTCACTTGTATCATATAAAGGCAAATTCCTGAGACTAAATTTACTATCTCCTTTATATTCATGAGTATAAAGAAAATATTTCAACCCAACTTTATCATCATCTTCATCTGTTCCTTCTTTTTTAAGTGCACTTACACAAATTGCAGCAAGTAATTTTTTATCTTCTTCATCACTATCCAGATCCCATTCTAATCCTACATGAAAGGTATATGGACGAAAAGAATTATAGCGATCATAAAACATCCCTTCGAGCTTATTTCCTTTATTTTTTCCCCAGGCAGTACCAGGAAGAAGAATTTGAGATATAAGCTGAATCATTACTCCTTTACCACTTCCATTCTGTAGGGTAAATAAGCTGTGATCTCCTTTTTTATCAGGAGCAAGACTAAAAAGAGAATTTTTATGTCGTTTTTTGAATCCATCATATTTATTTCCACTAATCCTTATTAAATTTAATCTAGGCATTCTTTTTAGCCTCCTGTTCTTCTTTAGTTTTTTCAATTAAGTCTTTAAAATCTTTATATCTCTTTTGACTGTGATATAATTCATCTAATCGCTCATAAAGTACAGGTTTAGGGATGATCTTTAATTCTTCTTTATTATCAATAATCAAACTTTGCTCTGCAAGTGGTTTTAAAGCTGTATTAATAAAACTTAATCTATTATCTTTTGTCCGAGTTACCTCAACTCTATCTTCTGTTTGACTCATTTTATACTCACTAAATTCTGTTAACCAGAGTTCAGCTACCTGTTCTATAGCAACTGACCATTCTTCACTAAAATTTTCTTCTTCCTGTCTTTTTTGCCAGGACTCAAGGATAGCTGTTACCTTATCAGCAAGTTTGTAATAACTCACACCTTCTTCTTCCCAGCGTATTCTAATATGTTTTTCTTTATCAACTTCAGCTAAAAATATTGAAATTATGATATTAGCCAGGTAGAAATATTTTTTTCTTTTGAGACCACTATATTTTTCTTTCATTTGAGTATATGAATTAGCAAAATTAGACCCCTGACCTTTACTTACAAGATGTATATGCTGTGCTGTAGAAAAAACATGTAATCCACCTTCAGCTGCCATAGTTTTTACAATATTACGCAATTCACCATCTCTCCGATACTTATCTGCAAGTGGATCAGCAATGGATATAATCTGTTCATTTAATAATCTAAAAAACAACGCTGAGCCATCTTCTATTTGTTCACGACTATAGGGCATTATTTTTCCTCCTCAAGATAGAGTATATAAGGGGATAAACGAAAATTATCATCCAAATTTATTAAATCTTGACTGTTATCAAGTTTTGATTTGATAATCTTCGTTTCCAGTTCTCGAAATTCGTCATTTTCTTCTATTAATCGATTATATAATAAAATTCTTTCATCAAGACCAGAATATTCTTTTTCAACTTCCTCTAATTTAATATCAGTTATAATAAACATCATAAATAATTCTAAATTCTTATCCTGACTTAACCATTTTTCTTTTTCTTCCTCTGAAAGATTTTCAAGATTTTTTAAAGGATATTTTCCTTCTTTCTTTAGTTGAGAAAATACCCCTTCCCATAATTCAAGAATCAAATTCCAATTTTCTTCTTTTTCTAGAGGTTTTTCCTCTTCTAAAAATTCTTCCTCATCTTCTATAAAATCATCTATATATGTATAAAGATGCTGTTCTGCCCAGGCCCAATCTAGAGGAAAAATAAATTCCTGTGTTGGTGAAAACAAGGGTGCCAAAAGGTCTGTAAGAAGTTCTATATCTGGCAATCCTTTTTTCAAAATCAAATTTTGCCAGAAATCTTTTTTATACGAGAGATTAGAAGTTTTCCAGAATAATTCTGGACTATCTGCTCTTATTTCCATCTCAAGAGATAAATTAGAAATGGCGAGTTCTGCTAATTTATCATGTAATTTTCTTGCTCTCTCAAGCTCTTCAAATAATAATTTACCTTCTTTTTTCTTTTTAGTAGGAAAACTTTCAAGGCGATCCTGCCAGCTAAACATATCTTCAAAAACTTTTTTTTCCTCTTTAAATTGTTCTTTTAACTCACCTTCACTCATTCTCTTAGATTCTTCTTTTGCTGAAAAAATCAAAGATGGATTGCGAAGTATATCCTCTGTTCTATCCTTTTCTTTTTTTATTAAATTTCTAACTCTAGCAATAAGATTACTTACACTATCTTTAGCTTCAATAAAGTTTCCATTTTTTATTAATTGTAAAGTATAAAATTGTTCTAAATCAAAACCAAATTCTTCTAAAACTTCTCTAGTTATAAAAATAATTTCCTGAGCAGTTTCAGTTAATCTATAAACTGTACTTCCACCTTCTTCCCATCTGGAAGCCTCTCTATCAGGAACTAAATAGCGAAATTTAAATTCACGGTGGCTATGAAGATTTTCATCATATAACATAACTGAAAAAGGAGCCTGTCTTTTGGGATCTCCAGAATATAAAACCCCATCTACCAATCTTCTTATCTGTTCTATTGAAGATTCTAGTTTCATCTCATTTATTATATGACCGGTCATCTCTATAAGGTCATTTTTACTCCGATTTTTATTATTATTTATTTCCCGGCGAAATACTTTTAAAAGAAGATAAAGGCATATTTCATGACTATAATCATTAAGCTCACCTACATCAAAACCTCTTCCTAATTGAGAAATAGCAGAAGTCTTTTTTAACCTATCATGTAATCCAGAACTTATATCAGTCATATTATCACACCTTTTAGCTTTATTATATTTATTTCTACAGAAAAAATTATATACCTGCAAAAAAATAACCTCCTATTTTAAGGAGGGTAAAATGATTATAGTAATTTATATTTAATTATTGTACTTTTTTTAAGCACTTCAATATCACGCATATTTTCTCCTGCCATTCTACGAACTGTTCCTAATTTCAAATCTAATTCCCCTAGATTTTTATCCACTTTATCAAAACGCTTTTCCATGTTTATTTTTTATCAGTCATTTTATTCACCTCTTGATTTAGGATAATCTAATTTTATCACATGAAAATTCAAATAACAAGATTTATTTAACATTTATTTCCATTTTGTTTTATTCTATCTTTTATTATCTCAGTAAATCTTTCTATTTCATCTAATTCTTTTTCTATAATAGATTTTACTATTTTTAAATTAATTTTCCGATATTCATGTACTGCTAAATTCCTAAAACCAACCATAGCTTTTAATTTTTCTGCTAACTTTTCATCAATGTACTCTTCTTTATTTAATATTTCAAAAGCACCTCTACTACTTTGTGGTACTCCTAAATCATATTTAGCAATTACATGCATTGCAATATCAATAGTAGCTTCACATAATCGTTGTATATTAAGTATAACTGAATCTTGTTTTGTATAATTTTTTAAATTTTGAAAATCATCATCATAAACATCATTAATTCTATTAATACATCTCTTAATTATTTCATCTTTATTAATTAAGATATCATCAGGCATATCAGTCATCTCCCCATCTTTTAGCTAATATTTCTTTTCTTTCTTCATTTAATTTTGCATATTCTCGAAAAGTTGTTAATTCAAAATTATCTTTTTTATAATTATCAATATTAAATATTAATTCTCCCTGTATAATTTGAACTTTAAATACAGTAGAAACTTTTTTTATATCAACTAAATCTACTTCTTTTCGTAATTTTTCTGCTAATTTTTGGGCTAATAAAAACAAATTATATTCGTCAACTTTCTTTTCACTCAAAAATGCTATATCTATATCACTATTATTTCTTTCACTATTTTTAGCATAAGAACCAAAAATATAAATTAATTCAGGGGATACTTTTTCTTTTAAAAAATCTATAATTATAGTTTTCTTTTCACTAGAAAGCATAATATTTCTCCTCATTAATTGATTTACAATTATATTATATCATTTTTATTTTTCTATTCCAATTTTTTGGTGATTCTTTTTGTATCTAATAATAACCAAAGAGCAATAATAACTTTAAACCCTACAGGTGCTAACTCGCGCATCATTACTGGCATAACACCACCTCTGCTACTAAAGGACATTAGTAAGTATTTCAATAGCTCAGGGATAGTTATAATTAATAATACTATAGCAACTACAGAATAAGCTATTATCTGAAGCTTTTGATAATCAATTTTTTCTAATTTTTCTTCTTTTTTATTAACTAAGTAATTAGAAATTTTATCTGCAGCAAACCAAAGATATAAAGCGGCTAATAATTTAATCAATTGAGATAATATAATAGTTGTTGTCATCATATATCCTATTGATTGACCCATTCTAAAAATTCCAAACAACTGAGGAAAGCCTGAACTCAAAAATTCCACCAAAAAATATATTGCTAAAATACGAAGTGCTACCTTAGAAATACTTTTCATAATTCATCCCCTCTTTCTTTAGCATAAATCGACAAAAACCGGGAGGTACCCGGTACCATACCGGGTACCAAAAATCTAAAACTAAATCGAAGATTCTACGTATACTTTATATTGTCTTCTTCCACTACCTTCGATCTCACCTTCAAAATAAGATAAAATTTTACTTTCACTAACAATATTACTCCCTCTTATACCTAAATAATAGCCATAGCTACTCCAGTAATATTCTTGAGGATCATCAACTATATCAGCTTTAACAGGATTTAAATGAATATAACGACTTGTTAATAATTGGTAATAATCATTTTCTATGATGCTTGATCTATATCTTCCTTCAAAAACGTGACCAACCAAATCATATTTATTATTAAAATATTTCGCATAATGCAAATTAATCCTTCTCATTATTTTCCAAATCTCTATTTCTTCTGTTTGAAGTTGTAAGTGAATATGATTAGTCATAAGACAATATGTGTAAACTTTAAAATTATATTTATGCTTAGTCCCTCTAATTATTCCAAGATAAGTTTTATAATCTTCTTTATCCTTGAACAATTTTGACTTTCTGTTTCCTCGACTAGTAATATGATAAGTCGCCCCCGGATACCATATTCTTTTTTTACTAGGCATTATTTTTTCCTCCCCTTAGTTTTAAATTAATTATATCATTTTTATTTTATTTTTTCCATTTTTTTCTATTTAGTCAGGAGATAATCACTTCATATATCGACATATATCGGGGACTACCTGGTATGGTACCGGGTACCTTTTTTAATCTTTTTTTAAACTAAACTATCTTACCATTCACTATAGTATGAATTATATTAGTATCTTTTATTTCATCTTTATCAATTTCAAATATATTTTTATCAAGTACTACCATATCAGCTAGTTTACCTTCTTCTAAACTACCTTTGATATTTTCCTCAAAGGAAGCATAAGCTGCTTCAGAAGTAAAAAGTCTTACAGCTTCTTCTACACTTAATTTTTCTTTTGGTAACCAACCTTCTTCAGGTTCTCCCTCTTTACTTCTCCGAGTTACTGCATAATAAATATTTTCAATTATATCAAAACTTTCTACAGGAGCATCTGAACTGCCTGGAACTTTTATTCCCATATCTATCATACTTTTCCAGGCATAAGCTTTTTTCAATCTATCTTTTCCAACTCTCTCTTCAGCAATTTTCATATCAGTAGAAACAAAAACTGGTTGAATATAGGCCAAAATCTCTCCCTTTTTCATTTCTTTTAATATTTCCTCATTAGTAAATTGAGCATGAACTATTCCATGCCTTAAAGGATTTCCATTTTCATTTTTATTTATTTCATTTATCAATTTTACATTTAAATCAATAGCTCCATCTCCTATAGCATGAACAGCTATTTGCAAACCATTTTTATGAGCTTTTTCAAAAATCTCTTTCAATTCATCTTCAGAAAATATCAAAATACCTTTTGTGCTCTGATCATCATTATAGGGTTCATTCATGTAGGCAGTTCTTGCACCTAAAGAACCATCAGCTAATAATTTTAAAGGGCCAATTTTAAAAAATCCACTCCCATCTCCTGTCTTATAACCTTTTTTAATAAAATCATCAATTACATCTTTATCATCAAACATACATTGTTCATAAGTTCTAACAGTCAATTTATCTTTTTCCTCAAGTGATTTATAAGCTCTTAATACTTTCTCCCAACTATCTGCTGGCAAAGTACTAAAATCAGCAGAATGCACCCCTGTAATACCGACTTTGTTTAAATCTTTATGAGCTTTTTTCAATAATTTTTCTATTTCTTTTACAGTTATTTCACCTAAAAGATCTGATTTTAAAGAAACAGCTGATTCTGTAAGTATTCCTGTCTCTTCATTTATGTATTCACTTAATTTATCTGCTTTATCCATAGCCATAATTTTTTCTAACCCTCTTGAATTAACTGTAGCCATATGTCCACAAACTCTACTAAAAAAGATAGGGTGTTCAGTAGATATTTTATCTAAATCTTCTTTAGTAACAAATTGATCTGTATCCTCAAAATTATTTTGATTCCAACCTCTTCCTAAAAGCCAGCCAAATTTCAAACCTTCATTTTTTAGATGTTCTTTTCCTTTTTTAATAACCTCTTTTAAAGATTTACAATCTGTTAATTTAACCATACTTTCTGAAAGAGCATAATGTAATATATGTAGATGAGTATCAATAAAACCAGGTAAGAGCAGTTTTCCTTTTAGATCAATCTTTTTATCAGCATTTAGTGTTTTGGCTTTTTCATTACTTCCCAGAAAAACTATTTTTTCATCTTTAACTCCTACTGCTTCATAAATAGAATTATCCTCATCCATTGTTCTTATAATACCATTATATAAAAGCAAATCCATAATAATCTTCCTTTCAGTTTATTTTATTTTTTATAAACTAATTCACCATTCATATAGGTTTTTTCAACATTAACCTCATCAATTTTATTTTCCTCAACCTCAAAAATATCTTTATCAAGAACAATAAAATCAGCTTTATATCCTTTTTTTAATTGACCAGTCCTAGGTATTCCTGTAATATCTGCTCCTTCTTTTGTATATAATCTTATTGCAGTTTCTAAATCTACTTTTTCATCCTGCCCTGTATCTGTACCATCATAAGCCTTCCTGATCACTGCCGATTTTAAAGCAGTAAAAGAATCTACAGGGTCAGCCCAGGCTGTTGCCGGTGCATCAGAAGAAAAAGCTAATTTTATACCAGATTCCAAAATTGTCTTATAAGGATAATTCCTCTTTGTTCTTGTTTTACCTAAGTTATTTAGATAGCTTTCAATTTCTACATACATAAAAATTGGTTGACTAACAAAAGCTATATTACCTTTTGCAGCTTTCCTCAATGCTTCTTTGGTGGGCATAGCTGCATGTTCCACCCTAACAGAAGGTCTATCAGATAGCCAATCTTCTTTCTTATAAAAGGTATTTACTATTAGATCAATCGCCTGTTCTCCCATAGCATGAACGACAAGTTGTAAATCATTTTTTTTTGCATATTCAGCTGCCTCTAATATTTCTTTTTTTGAAGTAGTTTTCAAACCAAAATTATCATTTTCCCCTAAATATGAAGGTTTAACCCAGGCAGTTTTACCAGAAACACTACCATCAGCTAAAATCTTCACACCTCCAATATGTACTTGAGAAGTTAAATCTTTTTTTGTTTTTTCTATAAAATAATTATCTTTTAACTCATCCCATTTATAATATAAAATGGCCCTTTGTTTTAGACCTTTTTCTATTGCTTTTTGATACATTTTGTAATAGTCTACTGGCTTAATTTTTGCCATACTATCTGTAATAGTTGTAATCCCGTGAGCAAAAAGTTTTTCACCATAATTTGCTAAAATTTCTGCATCTTCCTCAAGACTATTAGAAGGTATACGAGAATTTAAAAACATCATTGCATTTTCACGAAAAATACCAGTTAATTTTCCATTTTCATCTTTATCAATTTGATTTTCTCCTGGTTCTGGAGTACTTTCATCTATTCCTAAAATTTCTAATGCTTTTGAATTAACTACAGCTATATGATTACAGGTTCTGGTTATAATTACTGGATAATCTTTAGCAACTTCATCCAAATCATAACGATTAGGACTTCTACCTTCTTTTAATTTTCCTTCATCATACCCCCAACCTTCTATCCATTCTCCTTTATTTAATTCTTTTTTCTTATCTTTAATTCTTTCTTTAAGTTCTTCTATAGAATTTACATTTGGAGGTAGACAGGCAATTTTAGTTGCATCTCTGGCCAAATAAATTGCATGCATATGTGAATCAATAAAGCCAGGAATAATACATTTCCCTTTTAAATCAATTTTTTTAAATTTATCTGTATTATACTTTTTCTTACCATAATTTTTTTCCTTTCCAATCCAACTTATCTTTTTTCCCTCGATAATCATCATCTCAGCAAACAAATTTTCTGGATCCGAAGTAAATATTTTTCCATTATAATAAATTTTCTTATTAATATTAGTCATTTTTTCGCTCCTCTTTAATATAAAATAATTAAAACATTAATTAACCCTCTGCTATTAAGTATAACAAAAACTAATAGCAGAGGGCAATTTTTTATAGAAATTATTATATTTTTCTATTTATCCACCTAATCTTGAAAATAAGAAAATACCAATCATATAAATTAAGTAAAATGAAACTGCTGTTATCGCAATCTTATTAAACATTTTTTTCTGAGTTTTATCGGTAATTCCATTTTCTATTTCTTTAGATGTAGGCATAACCTCAGGTAATCCCTTTCTTTTAGCATCCCATTTATTTAAAACAAATACTGAAATAATAGTTAAAGCAAAGGAAATAACTAAAAGAAGAAAAACTGAAGAAATTCCTAAAGCATAAAGAATCAATGATATAAGAGTAACTACAGCAGCAGTAAGAGCAAAAGGAATCTGAGTCCGAACATGGTCAATATGATCAGAACCTGCAAAAATTGATGACATTACTGTAGTATCAGAAATTGGAGAAACATGGTCTCCGAAAATAGCACCTCCAAAAAGAATTCCCATAAGGACAGGCACTATTTCAAAACCAACTAATTCATATCCAGTAGAAACAGCTATTGGAGTTAAAATAGCCATTGTGCCCCAGGAAGTACCTGTTGTAAATGATATAAACATGGCTGCCAAAAATACTATAATCGGAAGCGCCCTGCCAGGTAAACCTATATCCATAAGTATTTGTACTACATACTCAGCCGTACCTACCTGATCAGTTGCATGACCTATTGTCCAGGCCAAAATAATAATAGCAGCTGCAATAACCATTGTTTTAAATCCATTTACAATTGCATCACTGGCTTCACTTAAATCCATAGTATTAAAAGCAAGTGAGCCAATTAATGCAAAAAATACAAAAGCAAATGAACCATAAAGCAGGGAAAGAGCTATATCAGTTTCCTGAAATGCTTTGGCTATACCAACATCAGGCTGATATCCTCCTCCAAGCCACCACATAGAAAATACTCCAACAACTAATAAGGCAAAAATAGGTAAAAAGAAGTTAATTAACTTCGGATTCTTTTCACTCTGTTCTCCTACATCTGAAGAAATATCAGATAAAGCTTCTGCATCATCTCTCATCAACTTGCCTTCTTTGCGCGATCTCCATTCAGCATCAAGCATCGGTCCATAATAACGTTGGGAAATTGATATAAATCCAACCATAAAAAATGCTAATAAACAATAAAAGTTCCAGGGAATAGAACGTAAAAATGTAGCATATGGTGTTGCACCAACCTGGGCTGCAGTAATTCCCGCAGCTGTAAATCCAGTAGCAATCATCGAAACCTGATAACCTATCCAGTTTGAAACAGGACCAAAAGTTGTTACTGGAGCTGTTGTTGAATCTAAAATATAGGAATGAGCTTCTCTAGAAGTTTTATTTTTCATACTAACATCTCTAGTTGCATTTCCAGTAACAATGGTACTGGTATAAGAATCAATAAATATAAACATACCAATTAACCAGGTCAAAATCTGTGAATCACGTGAAGTATTAACAGCATTACCAATCCATTTTTCTAAAGCAAGAACACTTCCTGATTTGTAAATAAGTGCTGCACCTGCCCCCATCAACATAATTAATATTAAGAATTTAGCATTCCAGGGGCTGTTGACTGTGTTTACAATCCAGCGTAATGATAATGAAGTTGCAGAAATAGGGTTCCAATTCGATACAATTAATGCTCCTGACCAGACACCTGCAAACAATGAAACTAATACTTCCCTTGTGTACATTGCCAGAATAATCGCCAACACCGGTGGGATGATCGATAAAATTCCAAAAGTTTCTCCAGAAATAAATATCTACCTCCTTTTTTTCTCCCTTCTCATTTTTATTTCTGAAATTATATCTATTTATATTTTAACTTTAATACATTAAATTGTAAAGGTAAAATTAGTTATTTTCCTTTTTTCTTTTAAAAAATTTAACTGATTCATGGGCAACCAAAAAAACTAAAGTACCACTAAATATTCTCAGCCAATCACCTGCTGTAACACCAGCAAAACCTAAATAACTATTTAGTCCTGGAGTATAGATTACAATTAAAACCATAAAAATGGACAATCCAATTGAGTATAACATCTTTTTATTATTAAAAAAATTTTTATTAAAAATACTTCTTAGTTCATATCTTCTCGAAAGAATATTGATAAACTGGCTGAATACAATTGTTAAATAAGCAATAGTAGTAGCTCTCGGATATAATGAATGAGTATTACTAAATCCTTCTCCAATTCCATTCACAAAAATAGCATAATTCAAAAATCCTAACCCACCCATTAATAATCCAAAAAATACAATTTCACTAAATGTTTTTTTATTGACTATATGTTCATCTCTTTCTCGAGGTGGTAAAGTCATAATATGTTCTGAGCCTGGATCAAAAGTTAAAGCAGTTAAAGGTAAAATTTCTGCTAAAAGGTCAATAGATAAGATTTGAATAGCTAAAATTGGAACAGGCCACTTTAATAATGCAGCAAATAACATACCCAGTAATACAATCGAAAGTTCAGCTCCATTACTGGTTAAAGAGGCTAATACTGTTTTCTTTAAGTTATTATATATTGTCCGTCCTTCTCTAATAGCTTTTACTAGAGTAGGATAACTATCATCAAGCAAAATTAATTCTGAAGCTTCTTTAGAGACATCTGTTCCCATCTGTCCCATGGCTACTCCAATATGAGCACTTTTTAATGCTGGAGCATCATTTACCCCATCTCCCGTAACAGCTACAATTTTTTCCTGTTCTTTTAGATTTTTAACTATCCTTAATTTATTTTCAGGTGAAACTCTTGAAAAAATAAGTGACTCATTATCATCCATAATTTTTTTCAATTCTTGATCACTTAATTCTTCTAAATCCTTACTTGTTAAAACAGGTACTTCACTACCGTCAACTGAAAGTGAAATTTCTTCCCCCACAGCTTGAGCAGTTATAGCATGATCTCCTGTCATAATAAAAGTATCAATATGAGCCTTATGTGAATTTTCTATAGCCTCTCGCACCCCTTCTTTAGGTGGATCAATCATAGCTACCAGTCCAAGAAAAACTACATCTCTTTCAATCTCTTCAATAACATAATCTGTTTCATCTTCACCTAGTTTACGGTAGGCTACAGCCAATACTCTCATTGCATCTTTTGAATATTTTTCATTTAATTTGTTTAATCTTTCTTTGTCTTCTTCAGTTATTTCTACTTTTTTACCATCTTTATAAATATATTTACTTATCGATAAAACACTATTTAAAGCGCCTTTCATGGTTAACAGATTACCATCTTCAAATTTTCTAATAGAACTCATTCTTTTTCGATCAGAATCAAAACTAAATTCATGTAATTCTGGATTTTCTTCATCCTCATTTGGAGAACGAGTTCCAAGTTTTGTAGAAAGTGTAATTAAAGCTGCCTCAGTTGGGTCACCAATAGCATACCAGCCTGAATGTTCTTCATCTGGTTTATGAATTTCGGCATTAGAGGCCATAGTAGCAGCATCAAACATAATTTCTAATTCATCAATTTTATCTTCAGTAAGAGCATTGCCTTCTTCATCTAAAATATCGCCTTCAGGTTTATAACCAAGACCGGAAATTTCATACTCTTTATTATTAAACCATACTTTCTTTACTGTCATTTCATTTTTAGTTAATGTACCAGTTTTATCTGTTGCAATAACATTAGTTGATCCCAGTGTTTCAGCTGAAGATAACTTTTTGACAACTGCATTTTCCTTTGCTAACCGATTTACTCCCTGTGATAAAGCAACAGTTATTTGCATCGGAAGAGCCTGAGGTACTACAGCAACTGCTATACCCAATCCATAGATTAAGGCAAAATTCAAACCCATTCCCTGATAAATACTGATTCCAAATAAAACAAATCCTACAATAACGGCAAAAATTGCTATTCTATTAGCAATTACCTGTAACTCACTCTGTAATGGAGACAATGATTTTTCTTCCTCCTGGGTAAGAGAAGCAATTTTACCCATTTCAGTGTCCATACCTGTTTTTACAACAATTCCTTTAGCAGAACCGGAAGCTACATTTGTCCCTAAATAAGCCATATTGTCTCTATCAGCTAAAGTTCTTTCTTCATCAATAGCATTACTTATTTTTTCCTGGGGCATTGATTCACCAGTAAGAGAAACATCATTTGTTCTTAAATTAAATGCTTCCATTATTCTTACATCTGCAGGAACTTTATCTCCTTCTTCAAGTTTAATTATGTCTCCAACCACCAAATTTTCCTGAGGAATTTCTTCAATCTCTCCATCTCTAATTACTTTAGCAGGAGATTTTACAAGATTATCAAGAGAAGCCATTATCTCTTCAGCTTTATGTTCCTGAAAAAATCCAATTACTGCATTAATAAGAGCAATAACTATCATTACTAATCCATCACGATAATTTTGAATAAGCAAGGACATTCCTGCTGCTATCAACAATAAAATCATTAAAACATCTTTAAATTGAAATAATAATAGTTTCCATTTGGGGGTTCCTTTTTTTGTTTTTAATTTATTTTCTCCATTTTTTTCTAATCTTTTTTTCGCTTCATCTTTGGTCAAACCTTTTTTTTCAGTTTTAAGTTCAGTAAATACTGCTTTTACTTTTTTTCTGTAAAATTCATTCATCATTAAAAACCTCCTCTTTTTCATCTAATTCAAAATATGGTCTGGAATCAGCTCCTTTATCAGTTTCTATAGATAATCTTTTTATTTTTTTATTTAAAAATAATTTATCTTCATCTTCTAAAACATTTTCATCAAAACCAGCCAAAATAAAGCTGCTAAAATGCCAGATTTTTTCTTTGACATCTCTAGGGCTTCCTTCAGCGATAATTAATAAAGAATCAAGAAGTGCCCCAGCTACAGAAACATCTCTATTTCCATAATATCTTAATTGATAAAAAGTCTTATATAATAAATCTCCAAAGGAAATATCTTCAAGTATAAATCTAAGGTTATCTTCTTCATCATAGTAATAAGTATTTTCAAGATTAGCTACAGCTATTCTTGATAGAATCCATCCTAATTGATTAATACAGAATACCGCTGTATTGGGATCATTAATTCCTGGAGAAATAGCCTTTAGAGCAACTTCTGTTAATTTTAATAATCCAAATTCAATATCATTTTCTTTACTTCTTTCACTATCAATTATAACATACTTTAAAAGATCTAAATCTTCAATTTCTCCTTCATAATCCCAAACTGAAAAAATAACACTATTTTCAGTTACATAATCACCTATCATTTTATCAGCTCTAACTACAATATTTTCTTTTCCAGCTTTTGAAGTTAACTTTAAATCAGATATATCCTGTATATATCCACTTTTATTAGCATAAATACTTTTAGGTTCACCAGTAGTTATTTCTTTCAGATTATCAGGTGATTCATTTTGAATTCGATCATCATTATTATTTCTTTCTTCAATTCTATTAACTAATTCAATAACTTCATCCCTTAATTTTTCGATCAATATATTAACCTGAACAGAATTAGCAGCATGATGAATAAAGACTACGAAATAACCAAGACAGATAATAGCAATAATTACACCAAAAAAAGCAGAAAAAACAGCATTGCTTCCCGGAGCATCTTTCATAAAAAGCAGGGTAATAATTGAATATATAAAACCACCTATAAATACGCCCAAAACTTTTAAAGTCATTTTACTTCTTAGAAAATCCTGAACGGTTCTAGGTGAAAATTGTGAAGAATACATGGTTAAAACTACCATTATAGTAGAAAAAGAAATAGTAATCATTCCAAAAAGAGAACCTGCAAGTGTAGAAAGAATATCTCTGGCCAAATCAACTGAAGTAAAAAAATAATTTGGAAGTATTTGTACCAAAACATTTCCAAATTGATTATCAACAGTAATAATTATAAATGAAAGTATTAAAGCCCCTAAACCATAACTCCCAGGTATAAAATATAATTTATTTTTTAAATTTTGAAAAAACTTAACTTTCATTTTTTCACCTAATTTCATTTATATTTGATAGTAATAACAATAATTTACAATTTTATTATATCATATTATTTTAATATTGTTAAAGAAAAAAAGTCCTCCTTATTACAGGAGGACATCATATTATCCAATATTATATTCTTTTATATTTATAATTCTCTTCTACCTTCAAGTGCTTTAGAAAGTGTAACTTCATCAGCATACTCAAGGTCTCCACCTACAGGTAGACCATGAGCAATTCTAGTAACTCTTACCCCGAGTGGTTTAAGAAGTTTTGCTAGATACATTGCAGTAGCATCACCTTCAGCATTTGGATCAGTAGCAACTATAACCTCTTTTACTTCTTCCTCTTCCAGGCGAGGTAATAGATTTTGGATTTTTATGTCATCAGGGCCAACTCCATCTATTGGTGAAATAGCACCATGTAATATGTGGTAAAGCCCTTTATATTCACCTGTTTTTTCCATAGCTATTACATCTTTAGGACTTTCCACTACACATATCACAGATTGATCTCTATCTGGAGATTTGCAAAATCTGCAGGGATCACTTTCAGTTAAATTATTACAAACAGAACAAAATTTTATATTTTCTTTGGCATCTAAGAGAGCATCACTTAATTCCTTGACTTCCCCTTTATTCAAACCTAAGATATAAAAAGCCAATCTCTGGGCAGTCTTAGGACCAATCCCTGGAAGTTTACCCAGCTCACCAATGAGCCGCCCCATAGGTCGGGGATAATGATTCATTAGGGCATACCTGGGATATTCATCCCACCAGTAACTTTACCCATTTCATCATCAACCATATCCTGTACTTTTCTTAAACCTTCATTAACAGCTGCCAGAATTAAATCTTCTAACATTTCTACATCTTCTGGATCTACAGCATCTGGGTCTATTTCCAGATCAAGTACTTCCTGTTTTCCATTAACAACTACCTTAACAGCTCCACCACCAGCAGTAGCTTCAACTGTTTTTTCTTCCAATTCGTCCTGTACTTTAGACATTTTTGCCTGCATTTGTTTTGCCTGTTTCATAAGTTTGTTCATATTCATTAGAAAAAACCTCCTTATTTTTAAATAAATTAATTATCAATAATAGTTTCATCAGTCTCAATAACCTTACCATCAAACATTTCCAAAACAATATTAACTAAATCATCCTCTTTTGATTTTTTTTTAGATTTTTTGTTATTGGAAGTTTGATCACCACCACTGTTTATATTATACTCTCCTTTGACTACAAACTCAAGTTCACAGTTTTTGGAGAGAACTCTACTTATTACTTTTTTAATCAACTTTCTATTTTTAGCAGCTCCATTTCTATGAAATTTCTTGTTTTCTGGAAATTCTATAAAAATGGTGTTTTTTTCTACCTTAGCTACTTTTCCTTCTTTTAAATAAGCATTAGTTTTTATATCATTATTTTTTACCTGTTTTAAAATTACAGGCCAGGCATTTTTTAGTTCTTTAAGTTCAATACTGTTATCTTCATTTGTTTTTTCAATTTTTTGATCATCTTCAGCTTTACTTTTCTTTCTTTTCTTTTTAGTTTCTCTTTTTTTATTTACTTCATCTTTTTTATTTACTTCATCTTTAATACTTTTAGTATTTTTTTCAACTGATTTATCTTTTCTAACACTTTTATTCTGTCGTAATTCATATTCAAGCTGAGCTACTCTAGTTTTTAAACCCTGAAGAGAATCATCAGCTTCAGGTGAAGTCATTTTCACAACTCCCATTTCTAATGTAAGTCTAGGTTGATTTGAAAATTTAATATCTTTTTCTATATTAGTTAATATATCAAGCATTCTCAATAATTTTGAACTATCTAAAATTTCACTTTCTCCTTTTAATAATTGTAATCTAGAAGGTGGATATTCAATTAAGTCATTATTTATTCCACATTCTCTTATTAAGAGCAATTGTCTTATATGCTCTATAAGGTCATTAACAAAACGGGAAACACCTTTTCCCTTTTCTATTAAATTATTGATTAACTCTAAAGCATCAGAAGTATTATTTTTAGCTACATATTTAACATAATCCCTTAAAACACCTTTTTCTATTTTACCTAACATGTCTCTTAATTTATGAGCTGTAATATCACCATTTGTAAAAGAAATAGCCTGATCAAGAATACTAATTGCATCTCTCATACCACCATTAGAGCTATGAGCTATTAAATTAAGGGCATCATCTTCATAATCAACTTTTTCTTTTTCACAAATGTCTTCCAATCTTTTTACTATATTACTAACTGATAAAAGAGAAAAATCAAATCTCTGGCATCTGGAAAGAATAGTAGATATAACTTTATGAGGTTCAGTAGTAGCCAAAATGAAAATTACATTTTCCGGTGGTTCTTCAAGAGTTTTTAATAGGGCATTAAAAGCACCTTTAGTTAACATATGTACCTCATCAATAATATATACTTTATAGGTTCCTTCACTGGGGTAAAATTTCACTTTTTCTCTTAATTCTCTTATTTCATCTATACCTCTATTTGAAGCAGCATCTATTTCTATAACATCCATTGATTGTCCTGAAGAAATTTTATTGCAATTATCACAAACTCCACATGGTTCAAAACTTGAATCATCTTTACAATTTAAAGCTTTGGCAAATACTTTGGCAGTAGAGGTTTTACCAGTACCTCTTGGTCCGGCAAAAAGATAAGCATGAGCAATCCTCTCATTTTTAAGAGCATTCCTCAAAGTTTGTATTACATAATCCTGTCCAACCAAATCATTAAAAGTTTCAGGCCTATATTTGCGGTATAATGACAAAAAAGCCATATATATTTCTCCTTTATAATTTATCTTCTTCTTAACTTATTTTATTCTAGATTAAAACAACTTTTCCTGCATTAATCACATTCATTAATAGAAAAACCCTCTTTAGATAAGAGGGTTGCTTTTAATATTATAAATGCCGTACACCGGCTTTGAATCCCACCTTCCAGGCGTTACCCTGGTAGTTAGCTCGGGCCAGGCAACCTCGCGGCACATGGAGACATCTGTTTACCGCTGCTTCCTCCCGGACCTGACGGGGTTCACAGAGCTCCATTGCGCAAGACCCAACCGTCGACACCACTTTCCAGGGCCAGACCCTAAAAGGTGTGACCCTCAGCACGGCCATCAATCCTGCTATAGCGGCTTGCAGGTTACAGGGCACCGCTACCGCCCCATCTAGTACGGCAAAATTTATATCTATTTTCAAGGCTATTCACCTTGTGACACGACTTATATTATACTAAACAAAAGCCCTTTTGTCAAGCACTCAACTTCTGTATTTATTAATCAATTGGTTATAATGTTAACATATCGTTAAATTTATTAAAAAAATGTAAATTTCACCTAAAATACTTGATTTGAAAGTTACATAATTATATACTTATATTAGTAAAGACTTATATGAAAAATAATAAAAGAGGTGAAAAAATGTCATCTGAAAATGAAAATATTATTGATTTTTTAAAGTGTATATCAGATAATACTCGCTTTAAAATTTTAAAATTAATTGCCGAGGATACCTTATGTGTCTGTGAATTAACAGAGATTTTAGATCGCACTCAACCCTGTATTTCTCAACATATGGCCAGATTTAAAAAGTTAAATTTAGTTAATGAAAAAAAGGATAAACAATGGTCCTATTACAGTCTCAACAATAAAAAGTATAATGAATATCTAAAAACTTTAAATAATCTTAAAAATTTAGATTTCAAAAATCTTGGTTTAAACAATATTGAAAAAAAATATCAAGAAACTAAAAGTAAAGATTTATGTAATATAAAAAATAATTAAATTATGAGGTGATATTTAAAATGGAAAGTGAAAACAAGTTAAAAAACACAGCCGGAAGCGGCCTTAATTTTTTCGAAAAATATCTCAGTATATGGGTTGCACTTTGTATAATAACCGGGATTCTTATCGGTCGCAATCTACCAATAATCCCTAATACCTTAAGCAAAATGGAATATGCTCATGTTTCAATTCCGGTAGCAGTTTTAATCTGGTTAATGATCTATCCTATGATGGCTAAAGTTGATTTTGAAAGTATAACCAATGCAGGCAAAAAACCCAAAGGATTAGTAATTACTTTAACTGTAAATTGGATTATTAAACCTTTTACAATGTTTTTCTTTTCCTGGATATTCCTAAAAGTTATTTTTTCAAATTTTATTGCCGCTGAACTGGCTCAAGAATATGTGGCTGGAGCAATACTATTAGGTGCAGCCCCCTGTACTGCTATGGTTTTTGTCTGGAGTTATTTAACTGATGGTGATCCTGCATATACCCTGATTCAAGTTTCGGTTAATGATCTTATCCTCCTTATAGCTTATGCTCCTATTGTGAAAATATTATTGGGGATTAGTAATATTAATGTTCCTTATGAAACTGTATTTATGTCAGTAGGACTCTTTATTGTTATACCACTAACAGCTGGTTATCTCTCTCGTAAGTATTTTGTCAGGAAAAAGGGGGAAGATTGGTTTGAAAATGTATTTTTGGATAAAATAAGTAATTTCACTGTAATAGGATTGCTTTTAACCCTAATTCTTCTCTTCTCATTTCAGGGAGATGTTATCTTAAATAATCCTTTACATATTCTATTAATAGCTATACCTCTAATTATTCAGACGTTTTTCATATTTTTAATTGCTTATTTTTGGGCCAAATTTTGGAAAGTCCCACATGATATAGCAGCTCCAGCAAGTATGATAGGAGCCAGCAACTTTTTTGAATTGGCTGTAGCAACTGCTATAAGTCTTTTTGGGTTAACTTCTGGGGCAGCCCTGGCAACAGTAGTAGGAGTTTTAGTTGAAGTACCTCTTATGTTAACTTTAGTAAGAATAGCAAATAAAACAACTCACTGGTTTAAAGATAAAGAAAAGATTGCAGCATAAAAATAATTAAATGAGGTGAAATATATGAAAATTGCATTTATTGCAGATATCCATGCAAATATATTTGCTCTTAAAAAAGTCTTGCAGGATATTGAAAAACAAAATGTTGATAAAATCATTTGTTTAGGGGATCTGGTAGGATATGCTCCCTATCCAAATGAAGTAATTAATCTTATTAAAGAAAAAAATATTCTTACCATTCAGGGTAATTATGATGAAAGCACTGGAGAAGAATTAATGGTCTGTGGTTGTGATTATGAATCTCAAAAAGAAACAGAAAATGCTAATAAATCATTATTCTGGACCCAGGAAGAAGTTAGTGAAGAAAATAAGAAATGGCTGGCTGAGCTTCCTAAAGAAAAGAAAATAGAAATTGAAGGTTGGAATTTATACTTAGTCCATGGAAGTCCTCGAAAAAATAATGAATATTTATATGCTGATAGTAAAGAAGTCAAAGAAATTGCTAAAAATTTCGAGTTTGACGTTTTATTAAGTGGTCACACTCATTTACCTTATTTTAAGGTCATAAATGAAAAATATATAGTAAATGCAGGAAGTGCAGGCAAACCAAAACATGGTAATCCTCGAGCGACTTATGTAATTTTAGATATTAAAAAAGATAGTATTGATTATACAGACAGAGAAGTAAAATATAATGAAGAAAAAATAGCAAAAGCAATAGAAAATAATGAGATCCTTCCCAATGATTTTGCTGAATTATTTAGAAATGGAGGAGCTTAAAAATTTAAGCGGTGGCTTTCCACCGCTATTAATTTTTGTATTATTTTATTTTACTTAATTCTTTTGCAATTTCAGCCCCAGCTCTAGCATTGTTTTTTACTAAAGAAATATTTGTTTCAAGACTTTGACCATCAGTTATCTCTTTTATTCTATCTAAAAGAAAAGGAGTAAGTTCTTTACCATTAATATTTCTTTCTTCTGCCTCATTAAGAGCCTGTTCTATCTTTTGATTAATTATATCAGATTCAATTTCATCTTTCTTAGGGACAGGTACTGCAATCATTAAACCTCCATCTAATCCAGATTCCCATTTTGCTTTGCAGATTTCTGCACCATCTTTAGCTGATTTAATTTTATAGTTTGGCTTATAACCACTTTTCCTACTATAAAATGCAGGAAATTCTTCAGTTTTATATCCTAGAACTGGTACTCCAAAAGTTTCAAGTTTTTCTAAAGTAAGTCCAATATCAAGAATAGATTTTACTCCAGCTGAAACAACAGCAACATTTGTTCTTTTCAGCTCTTCTAAATCAGCAGAGATATCAAAAGATTTATCAGCACCTCGATGAACTCCTCCTACACCACCAGTTACAAAAATATTTATTCCGGCCATTTCAGCACAAATCATTGTAGCAGCAACAGTAGTAGCTCCATGCTTTTTTCGAGCCAATACAACTGGTAGATCTCTTCTGCTAACTTTGAGAACCTCTTTTGATTGTCCTAAAAATTCAATCTCTTCTTTACTAAGGCCTATCTTTATTTTACCATCAATTATAGCAATAGTAGCTGGAACTACTCCTTTTTCTCTTAGAATGTCTTCTATTTCTATTGCAGTTTCAATATTTTCTGGATAGGGCATTCCATGAGCAATTATAGTAGATTCTAAAGCTACTACAGGCTGATTATTTTCAAGTGTTTCTTTAACTTCATCTTTTATATCAAGATACTTATTTAAATCATTTTTCATAATAATTAATCCCCCTTTAGTCTTTCTTTTAAATCTGGATTAACAGTAAATTTACTTTTTACTGTCAAGGAAGCAATTTTAATACCATATTCAACCGCCTTTTTTAATTCACTATTTTCCCTTACTAATTTGCTGGCAATTCCGGCCAAAAGAGCATCTCCAGCACCGGTTGTTTCTTTTAAATCTTTTTTAGGAATTTTTTCAGCTTCAACAAAATCAGATTTTTTCTTACTAAGAATTAAAACACCTTTTTCACCACAACTGACAAACATTACAGGAATATTTTTATAATGATTATATTTTTCTTTAACTCTTTTCAATCTTAAAGAAAAATCATTTTCACCTTTAACTTCAAGACCAAGAAGCATTTCAGCTTCATCTAAATTAGGACTTAAATAATCAATACTTTCTATTTGCTGTAATAATTTTTTCCCTTTATCAATAGAGACAGGTTCAGCAAAAGTAATAATCTTATTTTTTTTAGTTATTTCTAAAATATATTCAATAACTTCTGAATTAAGGTTTGTATCAAAAATAACTAAAGATGCATTTTTTATTAAATCTTTATTTGCTTTTATGTAAGATTCATCAATACTATTCATAATTTCCATTCCAGAAATTGCAGCAATTAATTCTCCATCTTTATCAAGGTGAGCAAGATACAACCCTGTTTTTTCTTTATCAGTAATTTTTACATGATCTAAATTTACCTGAGATCTGGAAGTCTCCTCTAATAATTTTTTTCCAAAATGATCATTACCCACAGAAGTAAGTAGAGTAACTTTATTATCTAAAATTCCAAGATTTTCAGCAATATTACGTCCTACTCCTCCCAAGCTTTCTTCTATATGTCCTGGATTGGATGTATGGGGTAAATAGTTTTCACTATAGGCTTTTAAATCTACATTACTACCTCCAATTACTACAATATTTTCCATCAAATCACTCCTTAGAGAAACTTAATTTAAAATTCTATATCCGAAAGTTCTAAAGCTGTTTTATTAATATTATCTTTAAATTTAAATTCTTCAATTTCTTCTCCATCTATTTTTTCATCAGGAAGAGAAACAATAAATTCTGATCCTTTTTCTTCTCTACTTTTGACTGTTATTTTTCCTTCGTGTAATTCAACTAAAGATTTTACAATAGAAAGCCCAAGACCACTACCTTCACTATTTCTGGTCATTGACTCATCAATTTGTTTAAATTCATCAAAAATAAATTTCAATTTATTATTTTTTATACCAATTCCATTATCTTTTACAGAAATTTTTATCATATCACTTTCTTTATATAAACTTACAGTAATCATATCCCCTTTTTCAGTAAACTTTACTGCATTTGAAAGCAAATTCAAAATAATTCTTTCGATATTGACAGGATCACATTTGATTATTTTTTTCTCAAAATCTGAAATAAATTTTATATCTCTATTTTTATTGTCTATGTAAGATTTTACAGAATCAGTCACCTTATTTAAAATATCTACTATATCAGCATTTTTTAATTCTAATGAAAAAGAATCAACATCCATTTTTACCAGATCAATTAAATTGTTAACTAACCTTAACATCCTATATCCATTTTGCCTAATAATATCTGTATATTTACTAATACTATTATTATCTTTTTTATTTACATTTATCATCTGTACAGCCGAAAATATAAGGTTAAGTGGAGTTTTAAATTCATGAGATAATTTGCCGATTAAATCCATTTTATTTTTTGTTTTTTCAAGTTTGTTTTGATTTTCAATTAAATTTTGCCGTAGATTATCATATTTAACAATATTATGATAAATACTCCTATTAGTATCATTAATAAGCATAGTAGAATTCAAAAGAGTGAATAAAGAAGAAATTGAAAAAACCGGTATTATTTTAGCCCAAAATAATAATGGATAATCCAAAATTATTATAAGAATTGTGAAACCAACTATTAAAACCCAACTATAAGCTTTTACTATTTCTTTTTTATCTATAGTAACAATTATACTATCTTTATTTTTATGATATATCCCACCAATGATTACTGGAAAGAATATTTCAAAAATTATTACTCCAATAACCCATTCTCCTCCAAGCATCCACCTATAAAAAGCTGGCAGAGAAGTTACCACTAATCCATATTTCCAACTATAAATATAAGAAATTAAGAAAATTGGGATACTTTTTAAATCAAAAGCTATACCATGATATACAAAAGGTCTTTTCATTAAAATAATAGATATTAAAGCAGCTAAAAAAGCAATAGTTATTTTATAATAATATGGATCATTAACATCACTTTTTAATAAATGTTCTTTTAAACGTACAGAAAGCAAAATAAATAAAATAACCATAGCCATATTATATATTAGCTCAATTAACATAAAATCAACCTCTTTTATTTTCGGTTTTCTCTTATTCTGATATTTTATACTTTTACTATAACATATTTCCAACTATATTAAAAAAGTTTCAGGCATAAAAAAAAGACCTCTCAAAAAGGTCATAAATAAATGGCGGAGAGGGAGGGATTCGAACCCTCGGTAGGTTTTAGCCTACACCCGCTTTCCAGGCGGGCCCCTTAAGCCAGACTCGGACACCTCTCCATATTATTTTTCTTTTGTCACACATCAAGTATTATATTAAATATTATTGCTTTTGTCAAGGATAACACAAATTTGGCGGAAGGAGAGGGATTCGAACCCTCGAGACACTAATGAAGTGCCTACTCGATTTCGAGTCGAGCGGTTTCAACCGGACTCACCCATCCTTCCATTATCTTAAACTTTTAAAAAAATTTTTTAGCATTTTACTACTTTTTTCTGCCATAAATCCACTTTTGACTTTTATAGTATGATTAAATCTACTATCATCACTTAAATCATAAAGAGAACCAACAGCTCCACCTCTTTTATCATAA
>DATFIM010000204.1 GCA_035270125.1 Halanaerobiales bacterium
AAATTAAAGAAATTCAAAAAAATTGTTAACTAATTGTGGATATGCCGCTAATGTGGATAATGAGGATAATTAAAGAACAAATTGCCCACATTACCCACACCGCTTGGAAAACTAAAGATCAAGTTTACCACATATCCACAATTACTACTATGACTGCGGCTACTGATTAAAATTAATCAAACCCGTCATAAGTATTATATATTTATGAGGATTTACTGATAGTATTTAAGCATATTATACGAGGAGAATTTTTAATGAAAATTTTATATATATCATCACTATCTATTGGGGATAATAATGGTGGTGGTATTGAAGCTAAAAAAATACATTTATCTTTGAAAAATATCAAAAATAATTTCCAGGATTTTGATTATAGAGTTATTGCTTTAAATGATAATATCGACTTCAAATTAGATGTTGAGCTTTCTAAAAACAGATATAAAGACTTGTTGGCCCGCTTTTTTTTACATAGTAATTATTTATATTTAGAGTGGTGGTTTAAAATAAAGAAAAAAGTTTATAAATTTGATCCTGATGTTATTATACTTGGTAGTTCTAGACTGGGTTTTATAGCAAAAGATATAAAAGAAAATAATAATAGCTGTTATATTATAGGCCATTTTCATAACATAGAATTAGATTATTTAGAAACATATTCACAAATGTATAGAGGATTACTCCCCAAAACATTTAAATTTATTGAAAAAACAGCAGTCAAACGTGATGAAAAAATGATGCTTGAAAATATGGACCTGGGTCTGTTTTTAACAAATAGAGATGTAAAGAGAGCTCAAAAAATATATAATCTAAAATTCAATTATAAAGTACTACCTATCTGTGTCCAGGAGTTTAATAAATTATTGAAAGCAGAAAATAATTATGATATAAATTTAGTATTTATAGGTTCTCTCTGGTATGGAAGTAATATAGAAGCGATTAAATGGTTTTTGAAAAACATATGGAAGAAACTCCTGGATAAAAAATATAATATAAATTTAATTGGCTCTTCGCTAATTTGTGTGGGTAAACCTTTTGGTATAATTTAACAATAATGGTAATTTAATTTCATTATTTTAGTCATTCATTCTCTTTTCTAACAGTATAAATCATTTTATAAATTTTAGTAAAGGCTAAATTGAACGGTCTATCGCCCGGCCTTGACAAAAATATAAAAATGACTTCTATTTCAATTACGAGAATGAATTTATTTATGAGCTAAAGCTTCTGGTAGATCAAACTCTAATTTACTACATCTCAAATATATAGCTGTGATAAAGTTCTTTATATTTCTAAATCCTCTTGCTTTTCTTTTAACGGTTTGGATTACACTATTTATACCTTCTAAAACACCATTATTAATTTTGCTTGTAATATATTGCATTATTCCTTGCCAGTTTCTATTAATAAACTCTGCTGCTTCTTTCATGGGTTCTAAACGACTTCTAATACCCCATAAGTACCATTTTTGCAAGTAGCTGGCTGCTGTTGTCACATCGTTTATTTCCCAGAACTCTTGAAGTGCTAATTTTAGATTATATGCTCTTAGAGTCTTTAAATTCATATTAGAAAGAGCTGCGAATTTTTCTTTTTGTTTTTTAGTTAAATTCTCAGGGTTTTTAAGCCAAATATATCGGGTTTTTTTAAGAAAATCATTTTTATATCTTTCTTGACGTCTGACTTGATCTACTGCTTCATTGATTTTTTTCATAACATGAAATTTATCATAAGTAATTGCAGCATGGGGAAAATTAACTTTACTACCCTTTATAAAGGCAGGTGACATATCACAGCAAATGTTTTTTATAGACTCTGTTTTACCTTGATGTAAGATATAATCAAGACAAAATCTATCAATAGTTGTGCTATCTTTACCTTCAGTAACATAAAGGACTTTGGATTCTTCTAAATCAACAAATAATGTAATATAATTATGGCCTTTTTTGCTGGATGTTTCATCAATACCAATGTTTTCAACATTAGAATAATCTTCTTGAGCTCTTGCTTTATCAACATAATGATTGATTATTCTCTGGAGCCTGGTATCATGTTCATCAACTAATTGTGCTATCTCATTTACAGTCATACAGGCAGCTAATTCCATAACAAAGGCATCAAAAAGTAAAGTAAAGCCTGATCTTGGTCTCGACCATGGTACTTTTACCTGTAGGACTCCATGTTTCTCACATTCAATTCTGGGAATACTACAGTGAATAAAGGCTTTATGCTGAAAAAAATTTAAATGTCTCCAGGTTCTTTCTTTAGTAGTATCATAAATACCGTATTTATCATCACATGCTTTGCAGGGGAATTTAGCTCCCCTAACATGAGAAATATATATATCTAATTGTTTTGCATCCTTATCAAAATTAATTTTGTCTATCTTCCATGGATTTTCTATACACAAAGCTTGGGTAAATAAATCAATGTTATTATACATTTAGTTTCATCCTTTCTGTTCCCTTTTAATAATAGGTAAAGTATACCATATTTGGAAACAGAAAAGAACATAATTTATGAAATTTAAGCTTTAATATGAAAATACCCACACTAAATAGCGAAGAGGCTATAATTATTTATAACAATCTAAAATATATTGATTAAATCTTAAACCTCTGCTATAAAAGGCAGGGGTAATTTTTTAAAAATATAAGTTTTTTTAAAATTGTTAATTAGACAAACTATTATAATTTCTAAATTCAAACACATGTCTAAGTTTTGGAAAAACTTCTCCATTTTTGTTATCGCTTTAGTTTCAAACTTACAAGATATTTTATTTATTATAATAATAGGCTTTTTATTTGTTAGTTTGCATGTTTTATAAATTCCCTACTGACATTAACATATTATCATTACCAAATTGAAACAATGTTAATTTACTGATAATATTATTAAAAACGTTATAAAATATAACGATTACGCCAAAAATTTTTGCAATACATTAATTAAAGATATATAATAAATTACAGGTGATGATAATATGAATGAAAATTATATTAGAATACAAAAAATAAAATTGAAAAATTTTAAGAATGTCAAAAATGGGACAATAGATTTTCCAAGTTATAAAAACAACAATAATTTTTCAAAAAAATCTGATTTAATTGGCTTATATGGACAAAATGGATCTGGTAAAACAGCTCTAATTGAAGCTCTTTGGATTTTAAAAAATACTTTACTTGGGGAATCTTTACCAGATAATTGTAAGAATTATATTTACCAAGGAAAACAAATATCAAGTATAGAAATTGTTTTTTCTGCTCAATTGGATGATAAAAGGTATCAAATATTTTATAATATGAAAATGAAAAAGAGAAAAGATAATGAGGTATATATAAATAATGAAGATTTATCTTATAAAAAATCAGAAAAGGAAAAATGGTCATATAAACGTGGAATAATCTCCTACAATTTTGAGGATGAAGATACAATATTTAGTCCACAAAAAAATTATAAATTATTGACACAAAATAATAAAGAAACAAAAATCGATTTAAAAGTAACAAAAGAGCTTGCGAGAGAAGAACATACTTCATTTATTTTTTCAAAAAGATTAGGAAAAATATTAAAATCAAGTAGTGAATTTAAAGAGTATGAAAAAATTATTTCAGAAATAAAGTATTATTCAAAAATGAATTTTTTTGTAATAAGAAATTCAAGAGCAGGGATGATTAATGCAAATTTAATTATTCCATTATGTTTCCAAATATCTAATAGTAATGAAATATCTAGAGGTGATTTAGCAATAGCTTTATCAGAGCCAACAACGATACCAAAAAAACTCTTAGATACTGTAGTAAATGTTATTAAGAATTTAAATATTGTTTTAAATGAAGTAATTCCTGATTTAACTATTAGTACAAATGAATATGGTGAAGAATTAGCTGAAAACGGAAATAGTGTTGTCAAAATAGAATTACTTGCTAAAAGAGAAGATGTCAATATTCCTTTAAGATATGAATCTGATGGAATTAAAAAAATTATTTCAATATTAAGTGCTTTAATTGCTATGTATAATAAACCCTCGATATTACTTGCGGTTGATGAATTAGATGCTGGAATTTTTGAATACTTATTAGGAGAAATTCTAGAAATTATTCAAGAAAGAGGAAAGGGTCAATTAATCTTCACATCTCATAACTTAAGACCATTAGAAAAATTGGAGAAAGATTCATTGATATTTACTACTACTAATCCAAACAATAGATATATTAGATTTACAAATGTTAAAACTACTAATAATTTAAGAAGTTTTTATTATCGTGGTATAAAATTAGGTGGTCAAGATGAAGAAATTTATGATAAAACTGATGAATTTAAAATAGCAAGAGCTTTTAGATCTGCTGGTCGTAATGTCAAAAATGAATAAGAAACTTATTTTTTTTTTAGTAGAAGGAATAACTGATCAATTCAGTAAAATATTCAATTGATTTTCCTTATTAATAAATATAAGCTTTCTATTTTTAATGACTTGTTTAAAATAAAGGAGGAATTTTGATTATGTTTGACAATATTGATGAAAAAAAGAAAAAGATTGAAGAAAAAAGACCACTACCCAAAAATACTTTACAAAGTTTAAGAGAAAAACTTTTTTTAGAATGGACATATAATTCAAATGCAATAGAAGGTAACACTTTAACATTATCAGAAACAAAAGTAGTATTAGAAGATGGTATAACTATAGGTGGAAAAACACTAAAAGAGCATTTAGAAGTTGTGAACCATAAAGAAGCTATAAATTTCATGGAAGATATAATTAATAAGAACGAAAAGCTTTCTGAAAGACAAATAAAAAATATACACTATTTAATACTTAAGGGTATAGATGATGAAAACGCAGGTAAATATAGAAATGAGAAAGTAGTAATAAGTGGAGCAGAGCATGTACCACCTGCACCGATATTTATTCATGATCAAATGGAAGAACTAATTAATTGGTACTATGGTGAAGGATCATCTCTTCATATTATTGAAAAAGCTGCTAAATTACACACTGATTTTGTCAAAATACATCCATTTATTGATGGAAATGGTAGAACAGCAAGGATACTATTAAATTTTGAATTAATAAAATCTGGTTATCCGATTATTATTATCAGAAATGAAGATAGAGTTAAATACTATGAAAGCTTAGATAAAGCACATACTTGTGGAGATTATAATGATTTTATTAATTTAGTATCTGAATCTTTAAATAGAAGTTTAGATATATATTTAAATATAATAGATTAAATAGTCCTAAATATATTCTGTCATCACATAGGATTAATGATATCTGATATTGGTGCATAAAAAAAAATGTTCCTAATTTATTAAATATAGAGTAAAAAAATAAATTACATTGGATATTTCACAGAAGTCACGAAACCCAGGGATAATATCTGAAATTTACTCAAAAATTAATGTATGGAAGTATACAAAATGTTAGATACTTTTTACTGTGAAAAATGTGATGATTTTGTAGAATAAAAAAAGTAAAGAAGAAACATATACTATTAAGGATGAAAAAATTAATATCAAAGCAGAAGTAGCTTACTGTAAAGAGTGTGGAAATAAAATATTTAATGAAAAATTAGACAAACAAAATCAGCGCAAAGTTTTTGATATTTATAAAAAAAATACAATTTATTATCACCTGAAGAAATAAAAAAAACAAGAGTCAAATAAAGTTTAAATCAAAGAAAAATGCATCGATTATTAGGATGGAGGAAATATAACCTATCATCGCTATAAAAACGGAACTATACCCGATTCTGCCCATAACAACCAATTATTATTAATTCAAGATCCTATAAATTATATAATAAAAAATCTCATATTATTATTGTATAGGAGATTTTCTAATACAGATCATCTATGGTTTTAATATGGCTGTTATTTTAGACTTCTTTAACGATCGTATTATCTATACTGGGAAGGATAGTAATTTTTAATACTTTAATAAATTCAAATAATAGGGAGAGGATCTTATTATGTTTACAGATTCAGAATTAAAAGAAATGAAAGAATTTATTATAAAAAGAATAATTAATGAAGAAGGATATTCTTTTCATGATAATAAAGAGTTATCAGATATTATTGATAAAATAATTGATTTAAATGAAGAATTTTTAAATAAAGATCATTTTTCTTTTTCTCGAGATGATGAAATCAAATATATTCAAGAAAAAACAAATTATGATTTCCATTTTTTAGATAAAGTCTTATGGGAAAGATATTGCTTTGAAATGAAAAATGATTGTTGGGAATATAATATTGATTATTGTATTAAATGTGGAAAAGGTCCTTTAGTTTTTAAAGAAATACCAGAAGTGAATAGAGGAGAAAAAATTGTTTGTAAGAACTGTCAGTATGAGATGCTAATCGGAAATGATGGATTAAAACCATTATATTAAATTAGTGAATAAATTTGTCTTTTTTGACTTTAAATAATATTTTTATAAAACATTCTATGATTAATATTAGTTAATAATAATTTTGTAACCTGGACATCTTTACTGGTAAATAAAGATACAAAAATAAATTTGGAGACCATAGTTTTGATATAGATGTTGTAAAAGCCAAATAGTTATGGAAAAACATTGTTAATCAATATTAAAAATATCTTGATATAAAGTATAATAAAAAGTATTTACATTCACGCTTAAATAATATACAAATGAAGCGTGAAAGTAAAAAAAGTAAAAATATGAATTATAGAGATTAATTAGATAAGTTATTAGAAAAAAAGAAGGATTAGTTCTTATTGAAGATATTGAAAAAAAGTATTCCTAGACAATACTTTAATTTATTTTTATAAGGAAGAGAAATTAGAAAATGTTTCTTGTGTTTTATATATGAAACCTAATGCAGTAGAAAATGAATTATAAATTATTCAAGAGAAAAATAATTTACGCTTGTTTAAAAAAAACTTAAATTTACTATAGAAGGGGGAAAGGTAGCTAATGTATAAAGAAATGCCTACTAAATGCTGTTGGTGTAGAAATGATACGACTGATAGTGAAGTTTTTACAGTTCCAGTTAAATTTAAAAAAGATACTGATCATCCACAAGTTAAACTCAATGGGTATATTACAGATTTAAAAGTTGGTGGTAAAAAAGTGTGGGCTATTGTAACCGGATTAAATTCAGAAGCTAAACAAGCAGGAAATGATTTAATTTTTATGTTCTGCTCAAAAGATTGTGCATATGAGTTTAAAGAATCTTTAGAAGAGGATATGAAATTTTATAGTGACTTATTTTAGAAGTAAGAGAAAATTATTCAAATATTGAATAAAGAAAAATATCTGGTCTATGAAATATATTATTTTAACTGGTAATATATTTGTTATACATACCTTATAGGGTTAATATATGTTTAGGAGGTTGTACAAGGGATAGATAATATATTTTAAATTTTTTATCAAATAATAAAAAAACATTAAAAAAAATATGGTGTCAAAAATATAGCTTTATTTAGTTCTTATGTTAAAGGTACAGCAAATAAAGATAGCGATATTGATTTTTTAGTTGAGTTGGAAAAAGAAAAAAAGAGTTTTGATAACTATATGGATTTGAAATTTTTTTTAGAAGATAATTTAAATAAAAAAGTTGATCTTGTTATAAATGAAAATGTAAAAGAAGAATTAAAAGAAGAAATATATGGAAGTGCAAAGTATACGAAAAAATAAAGTTTATGTGGTAAATATTTATAGATACTTTTTTACGTTTATATATAATTTACTAGTTTTAAAAAACCACATAATTAAACAATCATCTTTTACTATTTACATATAGATGAATTTTTGATGAATAATAAAATCTATGTTATAATTACAGTAAATAGTAGGCTTTTGTTGAATAAAGCCTACTTAAAACTGTAATTAATGAAATAGAAGGGGTTATTACATGATTTCAAAAGAAAAAATAAAACAATATTTCAATAAAAATGGCGGTATTATGAAAACCTCCGAACTAAATGCAATAGGTTTAAATTATAGGCAAATCCAACGGCTAATTGATCAACAAGTAATAGAAAAATTTAGACATGGGTATTATATTCTTGCAAATACTTTCCCAAAAGAAGAGGTAATTATTGCGCGTGTATTCCCTGAAGCTATAATTTATCTTGAAAGTGCACTGTTATATTATAATTATTCTAATAGAATACCAAAATTTTGGCAAATTGCTGTAGATAAACACAGTAATCCAAAAAAATATACTATACCTAATCTAAATGTAAAACCTTATTTTATTAAAGATAAATATCGTAAAATTGGTGTAAAAAATATTACTATAGATAATGTTAAAGTACCAATTTATGATAGAAATAAAACAATATGTGATATTCTTAGATATGAAAAAAAAATTGACAACGAAGTATTTACAAATGCAATAAAAAATTATATAAAAGATGACAAAAAAAATATTAGATATCTTATGGAATATGGAGATAAACTTAATGTTAATAATAAAATACAGAAATATATAGGAGTGTGGTTATAATATTGAATGATCCAGCTGCTTCTACTTTAGCTAAGTTAAAAAATAAATCTAAGAAATTAAATTTACAATTTCAACAAATTTTAGTTTTATTTAGTCAGGAGGAATTAATTCGAAGAATTTCACTCTCTAATTATAAAGAAAACTTTATATTAAAAGGTGGTTATCTTATTTATTCAATAAGTGAAAAAAGTTTTAGACCTACAATTGACTCTGATTTTTTAATCGTAAATCATCCTTTAGATATAAAAAATTTAAAAAAAGTTATGAATAATGTAATTAATCAAAAAACTCAATATGATTATGTTAAATATGAAGTCAAAAATTATGAAAGCATCACTGAGCAAATGAAGTATAATGGTATAAGAGTTAATTTAATTAGTAAGATAAAAAATACAAGAACTCATATAAATATTGATTTTGCTACTGGAGATGATTATTTAATTCCTGAATTTAAAACAAGAAACCTACGTACAATTTTAGAGGACTTCGAAAAACCAAATATTTTAACATATTCATTAGAATCAATTGTCTCAGAAAAATTAGATTCAATTCTTTATCGCATGGAACTTAACAGTAGAATGAAAGATTATTATGATATCTATTTTTTACTTAATAAATATCAATTTTCAGGAGAAAAATTAAAAATTGCAATTACAAAAACTTTAAATAATAGGAATAGAAATTATTCTAATGATTCTATTGGTTCTTTAAATAGATTGATAAATAATAGACAACTTAAAGAAAGATGGGATAATTTTTGTAGTAAAATTCTAAATGAGTATTTGAATTTTGATAAAATAATAGAAGAAATAATAATTTTTCTTAAAGCTCCATATAAAGCTTATTACAATTCTACTTCAATTGATACTTTTTGGAATCCAAACGATAAATCTTATAATTAATACTCTTTTATAAAATATTTTTCAAAAATATTAAAATAAAACCCTTTATATATCTTAATTTTAATTTAAGGGGAGATGATTTTTAACGTTTATAATTTTATATATACTCCTTAATAACTTAAATACGTGTAAATAAAACAGTTGGCAAAATAAATAGAGATAAAATTTCAGATAAAGTTATTATTGATCTGATTAAATTATAAAAAATTTGTAAAAATAATTAAAAATAGAAAGATAAATAATACACTCACTGGAATTAGTTGAATTCTAGTGAGATTTTTTATTGCAACATAATGCAACTTATGTTAAATTCTAAAAGAGTTACCTGAAAAATTAGAGTTTTAAAAAAAATCAAAACGAAATAATCGTGCATTAAACAATGCAATCTAAAAATTACATAAACCTGAATTCGGAAAGTAAAAACACAAAACTAAGTTAACACCTGTCATACCAACAGAAATAATTTTAAATTTCGGAAGAATTTCTTCCATAAAATGTAGAAAAGAGAGCTCCTTTTTGATACCATAATAGTAGAAACAAA
>DATFIM010000205.1 GCA_035270125.1 Halanaerobiales bacterium
ATGGAAAATTCAAATAAAAAGATTGATAAAATTTTACTTGCTTATTCTGGAGGACTTGATACATCTGTAAGTATAAAATGGTTGGAAGAAAAATATGGGGCAGAAATTATAACATTTACAGCTGATTTAGGACAGGATGAAGATTGGTTACAGATAAAAGAAAAAGCTCTGGAAACAGGTGCTGAAAAGGCTTATATTGTTGATTTGAAAAAACAATTTCTGGAAAATTATGCTTTTAAAGGTTTGAAGGCCAATGCCCTTTATGAAGGTAAATATCCGCTGGCTACTGCTCTGGCACGTCCTCTTATTGCAAAAAAAATGGTGGAAGTAGCTAAAAAAGAAGGAGTTGATGCTCTAGCTCATGGCTGTACTGGAAAGGGAAATGATCAGGTTCGTTTTGAAGTTTCTTTTAAAGCTCTTGCCCCAGAATTAGAAATTATAGCTCCCTTGAGAGATTGGGGTTTTACAACAAGAGAAGAAGAAATAGAATATGCAGCTAAAAATGATATTAAAGTAAAAGCTACCAAAGAAAGTCCTTATAGTATAGATCAAAATATATGGGGCCTTAGTGTAGAGTGTGGAAAATTAGAAAATCCCTGGACTGAACCTCCTGCTGATGCCTATCAATGGACAAATGATATTAAGGATACTCCTGATGAATCAACTTATTTAACAATTGCTTTTAAAAATGGGAAACCAATTTCTTTAAATGGTACTGAAATGGATTCTGTAAAATTAGTAAGTGAATTGAATAAAATAGGATCTACTTATGGGATAGGTAGGATTGATATGGTAGAAGATAGACTTGTAGGAATTAAATCTCGTGAGATTTATGAAACTCCAGCTGGAGAGATTCTCTTAAAAGCCCATAGAGAGTTAGAATCTCTTACTTTAGATAAAGAAACTTTACAATATAAAGAAAATATCTCAAAAAAATATGCTGAACTTACTTATAATGGGCTCTGGTTTTCACCACTTAAAAAAGCTTTAGATTCTTTTATTGATAATACTCAAAAATCAGTGAATGGAGTTGTTAAATTAAAGTTAGAAAAAGGTAAGGCAGTAGTAGTTGGTAGAAAATCGAATAATTCTCTTTATCAATATGGTTTGGCCACTTATGACGAAAAAGATGCCTTTGATCACAATTCTGCCCCAGGTTTTATTAATCTCTGGGCTTTACCGGTTCAAGTAGCAAATCAGGTGAAAAATTCTAAAAATGAAGAAAAAAGTTGGTCAGATAATATTAAAAAATTAAAAATTACAGCAGAAAAATGAGGTGTTTAGATGAAATTGTGGGGAGGAAGATTTGAAGAAGAAACAGCTGAGTTAATGAAAAAATTTAATAATTCTCTTAATTTTGATATAAGATTATATAAATATGATGTTCAAGGTAGTATAGCCCATGTAAAAATGTTGTCAAAACAAAATATTATAAAAGAAGAAGAAAAAGAAAAAATAGTAAATGGATTAAAAAAAGTAAAAGATGATCTAAAAGAAGAAATAAAAAAAGATAAAATAAATTTAAATGAATCTGAAGATATTCATAGTTTAGTTGAAAAAAGATTAACTGAAAAAATTGGAGAATTAGCTGGGAAGATGCATACAGCTCGTAGTAGAAATGACCAGGTTGCTCTTGATATGAGATTGTTTTTGCGAAAAGAAGTTAATAATATAGAAAAGTTATTACAAAATTTAATGAGTACTATTCTTGAAATTGCAGATGAAAATTTAGAAGTCATTATGCCTGGTTATACTCATTTGCAGAGAGCTCAACCGATAACTTTTTCTCATCATTTTTTAGCTTATTATTTTAAATTAAAAAGAGATTATGAGCGATTAGAAGACAATTTAAAAAGAATTAATATAATGCCTTTAGGTTCTGGAGCTTTAGCTGGGAGCTCATTCCCTTTAGATAGGGAATGGGTTTCTTCAGAACTAGGTTTTAATAGACCGGCTTTTAATTCAATTGATGGAGTTAGTGACAGGGATTATATTGTAGAATTTTTAGCTATTGTTTCTAATATTATGATTCACCTCAGCAGTTTTAGTGAAGAAATTATTCTCTGGAATTCTAAAGAATTTAACTTTATTAGCCTGGCAGATAAATATACTACTGGCAGTAGTATTATGCCTCAAAAGAAAAATCCTGATTTAGCAGAACTTGTTAGAGGAAAAACAGGTATGACCTTTGGAAATCTTTTTCAGCTTATGACAACTTTAAAAGGACTTCCTTTAGCCTATAATAAAGATTTACAGGAAGATAAGGAAGGATTATTTAAAACCATAGATTCGCTAAAAGTAATACTTAAGCTTTATCCTAAAATGATTAAAACAATGGAAATAAATGAATCTGAAATGGAAAAAGCAGTAGGGAAAGGATTTTTAAATGCTACAGAGTTGGCAAATTATTTCACTAAAAAAGGAGTTCCATTTCGAAAAGCTCATGAAATGGTAGGGAAAGCAGTACTATACGCTCAAAAGGAATCTAAAGAACTTAATGATATTAGTTTATTAGAATGGAAAGAAATTTTTCCTGAAAAATTTGAACTATTTGATGAAGAATTAATTGGGATCCTTGATGTAAAAGAAAGCTTAAAAAATTATGATTCTTTAGGAGGCCCTGCTCCAAAAGAAGTAAAGAGAAGAATAGACTATGAAAGAAAGTTTTGGCTATAGTTTTACTTTTCTGAAAAAATAGGATATAATAAAACAAAATAAATATGAGTCTTCGAGCTTTAAAATCTAAGGTGTAAACTATGGTATTAAAGCCGATAGGGTCTGTTGGGAAACTGACTTTCCTCCCGGATTGGAAAGGAGACATGCTGCCGATGTCTCATACATCGGCATTTTTTATTTGTAATATTCTCTTCTTTCCTTTGAGACTCAAAAAACTCAAAGGGGGATTTTTAAAAATGAAAAAAGTGTTAGCGGTTTTATTGGTTTTGACTTTTAGTTTAGTTTTTGCTGGTAATAATGTTATGGCTGAGGAAGTTTCTGGAGAAATAGTGATTTTTCATGCTGGATCATTAAGTATTCCTTTTTCTGATATGGAAAAAGCTTTTGAAGAAAAATATCCTAAAGCTAATGTTGTAAGAGAATCAGCTGGTAGCAGAACTACAGCCAGAAAAGTTACTGATTTAGGTAGAAAGGCTGATATAGTAGCCTCAGCTGATTATACAGTTATTGAAAGTTTAATGATTCCTGATCATGCTGATTGGTACCTAAATTTTGCTACAAATGAGATGGCTATTATGTATACTGAACATTCTAAGTATAAGGATGAAATTAATAGTGAAAACTGGTATGAAATTTTACTACGTGATGATGTAGAATATGGTCATTCTGATCCAGATGCAGATCCCTGTGGTTATAGAAGCCAATTAGTCTGGAAACTAGCTGAATTACATTATAATGAAGAAAATCTTTATAATGATTTAAGTGAAAACTGTCCGCCAAAAAATGTAAGACCTAAAGAAACTGATTTACTTGCTTTATTAGAAGCAGGGGAACTGGATTACATATTTATTTATCGTTCAGTTGCAAAACAACATGGAGCTCCTTTTGTAATCCTTCCTGATAAAATTAACCTTAAAACAAATGAGTATGAAAATTTTTATGCAAATGCCAGTTTTGATGTTTCCGGACAGGAACCTGGCGAAACAATAACTAAGACTGGTAAACCAATGGTTTATGGAGTAACCATACCTCACAATCCGCCAAATAGAGAAGGAGCAATTGCCTTTATGAAGTTTTTAGCCGGCCCAGAGGGACAAAAAATAATGGAAAAAAATGGGCAGCCAGCTATTAGTCCACCTGTAGTTAGTGATATGGAAGCAATTCCGGAGGAAATAAAACCACTTGTTGAGGAAGAGTAAATATGATAAAGAAGTCTTTTTTCCACTTTACAATTACAATATTATCTTTAATATTAATATTTTTTGTGCTTGCCCCAATTTTCAAACTAGTTACAGGTAGCAGTGTAAATATGCTCTTAGATACAGTAAAAGAAAGAGAAGTATATAGTACAATTTTGAGAACATTTAGAGCCTCTTTAGTTGCTACTCTGGTTTCAATCTTTTTAGCAGTACCCCTGGCTTATTTTTTAGCCAGGGTAAATTTTCCCGGAAAAGTTTTTATTGAAGGAATAATGAATTTGCCTGTTATTATTCCCCATACTGCTGCTGGGATAGCCTTACTTACTGTATTTGGTAATAGGTTTTTTCTCGGTAAATTTTTTAGTAATTTTGGTTTGAGTTTTGTTGGTGAATTTGCAGGAATTGTGATTGCTATGATGTTTGTTAGTATGCCTTTTCTTCTAAATGATGCAGTTGAAGGTTTTAGAGCTATTGATCCCCGACTGGAAAAAGTCGCTCGAAGTTTGGGAGCTTCTCCTGCTCAAACTTTTTTCAAAATAGCACTTCCTCTTAATTTAAGTCATATAATTTCTGGTTCTCTTATGATGTGGGCTAGAGGTTTATCTGAATTTGGAGCAGTAGTAATATTAGCCTATCATCCAATGAGTGCCCCGGTTTTAATTTATGAAAGATTTGCCTCATTTGGTTTAAAGTATTCTCGCCCAATAGCTGCCATAATGGTTCTGGCTAGTTTAATAGTTTTCATTGTTCTCCGTCTTGTTAATGCTAAAATGAGTTCTGTTGAAGATAGGACTGAGGGATAAAATGCTAAAATTAGAAAATATAAAAAAAGAGTATGATGATTTTAAGGTAGAAAATATAAATTTAGAAATTGATAGTGGAGAATACTTTGTTATTCTGGGACCTACTGGAACCGGTAAAACTATTATTCTGGAAATAATAGCAGGTTTGATAAAAGAAGATAGAGGTTCTATATTTTTTAAAGATAAAAATATTACCAATTTTTCTCCAGAAGAAAGAAAGGTGGGAATGGTCTATCAGGATTATATGCTTTTTCCCCATCTAAATGTAAAAAATAATATAATTTTTGGTTTAAAGACTTCTAATAAATATAGTAAAGATGAAATAGAGAATAAATTACAGGAGATGCTAGAACTTTTTGGTATAGAAGACCTTTTAGCTAGAGATGTAAATACTTTAAGTGGTGGGGAAAAACAGAGGGTGGCCCTGGCCAGAGCTTTAATAACCTCTCCAGATGTTTTACTCTTAGATGAACCTTTAAGTGCGGTTGATCCAGCTACTGGCGAAAATTTAATAAATGAATTAAAAAAAATACATAATAAATTAGGAACAACAACTCTTCATGTAACTCATGATTTTGTTGAAGCTCTAGCTTTGGCAGATAGAATAGCAGTTATGAATAATGGTCAGATTGAACAAAAAGGTGAAACTGATCAAATATTTCAAAAACCTGCCTCAAATTTTGTAGCAGAATTTGTTGGAGTTAAAAACATTTATGAAGCCAGGGCTACTGATAAAGAGAATGAAGTATTAGTTAAAGGGAAAAATAAAAATCTTAAAATAACTATAATTGATAATATTGAGAATAAGGCAAACTTAACAATTAGACCTGAAGATATAATTATTTCTACTGAGATTTTTTCTTCTTCAGCCCGCAATTCATTTAAGGGAAAAGTTAAAATTATAAAAGATAGACTTAATTATTTGGAAGTAATTGTAGATATAGGCGTAGAAGTTGCTGTTCATATTACCAGACAATCTCTTAAAGAATTTGATTTAAAAAAAGGAAAAGAAGTTTATTTAACATTTAAAGCTTCAGCTGTTCATGTTTATTAATTAGACAGGGGGGGATTTATTTGGATAAAATAATTGTATCAGGCCAGTGCAGTAAAATTGGAAAAACTAAATTCATTGAAGAAACAATAAAGAATTTATGTGGTGAAATTTTTGCTTTTAAAGCTGCTGTCAGTGAAGATAAAGAAGATATGATAATAAGTGTTGAGGAAGATATAAAAAATAATGAGGAAAAAGATACAGGGCGTTATCTTAAGGCAGGAGCAAATAAAGCAGTTTATTTGAAATCAAATCTCAATAATTTAGCTAAAGGTATTGATAAAATAGAGGAAGATCTTGATGAAAACTACGATTATAAAATTTATGAGGGTAATAATATAATAGATTTTATAAATCCAACTTTAGTATTTTTCTTAAAAAATAATAATTTAGAGAAAAAATATTCTGCAGAAAAAGCTGCCAGAAAAGCAGATATTATTATTGATTACAGTAATGATAAAAGAGATATTATTTTTAATAAAGAAAGTATCATATGTTATAAGGCTCATCTTTTAGCAGATGTTCTGGGAGTTAGTGTTGGAAAAATAGGTAAGTTATTAAATGATGCAGATATAAAAATAAAAGGATGTCAATTAGGTTTATTTTAGCAAATTTATAGTTAATGGAGGATGAAAATATGTCAGAATTTCTAGATCTAAATAATCTTGAATCATTTTGGGATAAGATTAAAATTAATCTTAAAAACAAAAAATTTGAAAAAGAAAAAATTGCAATGGAAAATAGTCTTGGGAGAATTTGTGGAGAGAAAATACAAGCAAGAGAAAGTCTTCCTCCTTTTAGTAGATCTACAGTAGATGGCTTTGCTATTAAAGCCCGAGATAGTGCAGGAGCATCAGCTAATTTACCGACTTATTTTGAGGTTATTGGAGAAATTGAAATGGGTGAAGAAACTGAACTTGAAATTGAAGAAGGTGAGGCTGTAGCAATACCTACTGGTGGAATGCTTCCAAAAGGAGCAGATGCTGTATTAATGATTGAATATACTGAATATCTTGATGATAATACAATAGAAACTACAAAAGCTGTTGCTGCTGGAGAAAATGTAGTAGTTAAAGGTGAAGATATCGAAAAAGGTGAAACTTTGTTTACTGAAGGGCATAGAGTTAGACCTCGTGATATAGGGGCAATGGCAGGACTTGGTATTACGGAGATTGAGGTTTATAATAAGCCGGAAGTCGCTGTGATTTCTACTGGTGATGAACTTATAGAACCTGGTGAAAAGGCTGGCCCTGGGGAAATAAAAGATATTAATAGTTACTCTATTACATCTTTACTTAGTTCATATGGGGCAGAAACGAAAAGAGCAGGCATAATAAAAGATGAATTTGACTTGTTAAAAAATGCTGTTGAAAAAAATCTTAATTCAGATTTAGTTTTAATTTCTGGAGGTAGCTCAGTTGGCATAAAAGATATGACAATTAAAATTCTAGACTCAATTGGAGAACCTGGGGTTTTACTCCATGGTTTATCTATAAAACCAGGAAAGCCAACTATTCTGGCAATAATAGATGGAACACCTGTAATTGGACTTCCCGGTCACCCTGCTTCAGCCTGGACAGTAACCAGGATTCTTTTAAAACCTATAATTCAATTTTTATTAGGAGAAATTAAAGCTGAAGAGATAGGTAGAATTAATGAAAGTTCAACTGATAATAATTTTGACTATAGTTTTCAGGCAGAATTAACCAGAAATGTAGTTTCAGATAAAGGTAGAGAAGAGTATATACCTGTTCGTTTGTTTAGGGATAATGAAAAATTAATGGCTGAACCAATTTTAGGAAAATCAAGTCTTATTACAACCTTAGTAAGAGGAGATGCTTTAATTAGAATCGATACTTATGAAGAAGGAAAAAATAAAGGTGATAAAATAAAAGTTGAATTAATAGAACCTGAAATATATTAAAAGAAGGGGTTTTTATGAGAAAAATATATTTAAATAAAGTCTCATTAGCTGAAGCAAAACAGAAGTTTTTTGGTAAATTCCATAATTTAAGAACAGAAGCAGAAGAAATAGAAGTTGAAAAAACTATCGGTAGAGTTAGTTCTGAGGCAGTATATGCCAGACGTTCAGCTCCTAATTTTTATGCTTCTGCTATGGACGGTATTGCAGTCAAATCTGAAATTACTGCAGGAGCAAGTGAAAGAAATCCGGTAAAATTAAAAAAGGGGAAAGAAGCTGTATTTGTAGATACAGGTGATCCAGTACCTGATGATTTTGATGCAGTAATAAAAATTGAAAATGTAGTTGAAAATGAAGATATTTTTGAAATAGAAAAAGGAGTAAGTCCCTGGCATAATATTCGAAGTATAGGCGAAAGTGTTGTAAAAAGTCAAATGATCATTCCTTCAAATCATAAAATAAGAGATTTTGACCTTGGAGCTTTAATTGAAGCAGGTGTGAAAAAGATATCGGTTTATAAAAAACCAGAAGTTAAAATAATACCAACAGGTAATGAATTGGTAAAAGGTGATAGTGAATTAAAGAAAGGTCAATTAGTAGAATTTAATTCAAAAATGATAAAATCATCAATTACCAAATGGGGTGGCAGAGCAGGTACTACTGATATTATTCCTGATCAGAAAAAAATGATTCAAAAAAATATTGAAGAAGCTGTAAAAAATAATGATATAACAATTGTTTTAGCAGGCTCTTCAGCCGGGAAAGAAGATTATACGTTAAGAATTTTAGAAGAATTAGGAAGAGTTATAATTCATGGTGTAAATATTATGCCTGGAAAACCAGTGATACTTGCTGAAGTTAATAATAAACCAGTTATTGGTTTGCCTGGATATCCTCTTTCTGCCTTGCTTAATAATAATATATTTGTTAGAAAATTAATTTATTCTCTTCAGGGACTAAAAAGTCCTGAACTTCCAGAAATTGAAGCTAAAGTAAAAAGAAAAATCCCTTCTAATATTGGTTTGGAAGAATTTTTAAGAGTAAATTTAACTGAAATAAATGATGAGATTATTGCTGTCCCTAAAAAGAGAGGTTCAGCAGCTATGGAATCAATAGTTAAGGCAGATGGGATAATACGTATTTCAGAAAATAAAGAAGGTTTAAGTAAGAATGATAAAGCTCCAGTAATTTTATTGGAAGGAAAAGAAAAAATAAAAAACAATCTTTCTTTAATTGGAAGTCATGATTTAAGTCTTGATTTAATTCAGGATGAAATTCAAAAAAATATGAAAGATTTTTACTTAAATATACAATCTGTAGGTAGTATGGCAGGGTTGATGGCTCTTAAACGAGGTGAATGTCAATTGGCAGGAGCTCATCTACTTGATCCAGAAACTGGTAACTATAATTTAACTCATTTAAAAAGGATTTTCAAAGATAAAAAAATGGCATTAATCACTCTTGTTGAAAGACAACAGGGCTTTTATGTTAAAAAAGGAAACCCCAAAAATATAAATTCTATTTCTGATTTATTGGCAAAAGATATTTCTTTTATTAACAGACAGAGAGGTGCAGGAACAAGAGTTTTGTTTGATTATCTTTTAAATAAAAATGAAATAGAACCATCAGAAATAAATGGTTATGAACAGGAAGAATTCACTCATATTGCAGCTGCAATTGCAGTTGGTAGAGGTAGTGCTGATGCTGCGCTTGGAATTGAAGCAGCAGCTAAAGCAACTGAAGTAGATTTTATTCCAGTTACTGAAGAAAGATATGATTTAATATTATTTGAAGAAGATCTTCAGGACAAAAGAATTGAATATCTTATTTCTTTACTTAGAAATAAGGAAACACAGAAAAAGATAGAAAAATTAGGTGGATATAAAACTGAAAAAACTGGTAATATATCAATAGTTGGAAATAAATAAGATAGGATGGTGATCAGGTGGAAAAATTAGTAGATAACTGGGGAAGAAAAATAAATTATCTTCGAATTTCTGTTACTGATAGATGTAATTTGCGCTGTAAATATTGTATGCCTGAAGAAGGTATAGAAACAAAAAGTCATGAGGATATTTTAAGCTATGAACAAATTATTAAGATAGTTAAAATTGGTAAAGAATTGGGAATTAAAAATGTCAGAATAACAGGAGGAGAACCTCTTGTTAGACTTAACTTGGTAGAATTAATAGGCAGCTTAAATAAATTAAATTTAAATGATATAAGTTTAACAACAAATGGAGTTTTACTTGCAGAGAAAGCAAAAAAATTAAAAAAAGCTGGAATTGATAGAGTAAATATAAGTCTTGATTCTTTAAAAAAGGATAAGTATAAAGAAATTACTCGCCGGGATCAATATGATAAAGTAATAGCTGGTATTGAAGCTGCTCTTAAATATGAATTAAACCCAGTAAAATTGAATATGGTTGTTATGAAAGGTATTAATGATGATGAACTTATTGAATTTGCTAAACTTAGTATAGATAAACCTCTTCATGTCCGTTTTATAGAATATATGCCCCTTGGTAATGATATTAATGGCGCAGAGTATTATGAGATGAAAAAAGTTAAAAAGAAAATTGAAAATAAATTTGAGCTTATAAAGGCTGAAACTGAAGGTAATGGCCCTGCAAGATATTTTAAAATTTCAGGAAGCAAGGGTAGTATAGGATTTATAAGTCCAATGAGTGAGCATTTTTGTGCAGAATGCAATAGATTTCGCTTAACAGCAGATGGGAAATTTCGCCCCTGTCTTGCTCGTGATCTTGAAGTTGAGATTCCCAAAGATTTTAATAGAGAAAGTATAATCAAAGCTTATCAAGAAGCTCTATCTATTAAACCTATTAGTCATGATCTTAATTTTGCTGATAATAATGATAGAGATAGAACTATGTCACAGATTGGAGGTTAACAATGACAGATAAGTTTAGTCATATTGATGAAAAAGGAAAAGTAAAAATGGTAGATGTAAGTAAAAAGGATATTACTGAAAGAAAAGCAATTGCAGTTGGAGAAGTAAAAATGAAATCTTCAACTTTAGAAATGATAAAAAAAGGTGATATGAAAAAAGGAGCAGTTCTTGAGACAGCAAGAATATCCGGTATTATGGGAGTGAAAAAGACTCCTGATATTATTCCAATGTGCCATCCTCTTTTAATAAGTGGAATTGATTTAGAATTTAAGTTTAAGGATGAAAACAAAATAATAATTGAAGCGATAGTAAAGAACAGTGGAAAAACTGGGGTAGAAATGGAAGCATTAACAGGGGTAAGTATAGCAGCTCTTACTATTTATGATATGTGTAAAGCTGTTGATAAGTCAATGATTATTAATGATATTAAATTGGAATATAAATCTGGAGGTAAAAGTGGAGTTTATAAGAGAAAAAAAGATTAATAAGCTTAACTGAATATAATAAAGTAGGTGGAAATTATGATAAGATCAGTAATAATTACAGTAAGTGATAAAGGGTCTAAAGGTGAAAGAGAAGATAAAAGTGGACAGGTAATTAAAGAAATGATAACTGAAATTAATGGAGATATTGTTGATTATAAAATAATACCTGATGAAAGAGCTATAATTAAAGAAGAAATGAAAATTATAGCTGATAGTGACAAAGCCGATCTTGTCTTAACAACAGGAGGTACCGGTTTTGCTGAAAGAGATATAACACCTGAAGCAACAGCTGAAATAATTGAAAAAGAAGTTCCAGGTATACCTGAAAAAATGAGAATGGATACAGTGAAAATCACTCCAATGGCTGCTCTTTCCAGAGCAAAAGCTGGAATTAGAGGAAAAACATTAATTGTTAATTTACCTGGCAG
>DATFIM010000206.1 GCA_035270125.1 Halanaerobiales bacterium
CCCATAATAGTTAAATCATGAGTAGAAGCTGAAACATTAGTACTTATACCCAGACTTAAAGTTAATAATGTAATTAATACTAAACTAAAAATAAACCTTTTTTGATTCTTAATCAATTTTATTCCCCCTTTTTTGTTATATATTGTTATTCTTAATATAATATGTTATTAAAAAAACCGAAAATTCCTCCCTTTATTTTAAAATTTTTATAATTATTAAAATATTTTTGCAATTAATCTTTTTTAAAACAACTTTTTTCTATGTTATAATAAAAGAAATTTATAATTAAAAAGACTCAAATAAAGGGGTTAAAAATTAATGGCAGATAATAATAACTCATTATATAAATTATTTACTAAATATGGTAATATTATAGAATTAAGTTCTGGAGAAGATTTATATACTTTTAAAAGCAAAGCAAAAAATATTTATTTTATACTTAAAGGTCAGATTAAATTATTCATAAAAAATGAAGATGAAGAAGAAAAAGAATTGGATATACTCAATTCTGGAGATTTTTTAGGAGAAACTGCATTATTAAAAAATTCCAATCATACTTCCAGAGCAAAAATTTCCAGTGATGCTAATTTGTTAGTTTTCACACCTGAAAATTTTAAAAAATTAATGGCCAAACAACCTGATTTAACAGAAAAAATCATAAAAAATCTATCTGAAAGAATTCAAAAATTACAAACACCAAATTTAAATAAATCTGAAGAAAATAATAAATCTGAAGAAAATAATACAGATTATGATTATCAAAGTATAGCAGATATTAATAATTTTTATCTTAGAGAACACCAAAGCTATAACCAAAAAGCAACTGATGGTTTTAAACATTATCTTTACACAAAAGAAATTGAATGTCCTGTTTGTTCTAATAAAATGAAAGTCAAAAAAATTAGAAATTCCCGACTTAAACTTAAAGAAATTAGAGATGATTTACGTCCTATTTATAAAGATTTTAAACCTCACTGGTATAAAGTCTGGAGTTGCCCAAATTGTTTTTACACTGCCCCAAAAAGAAACTTCTTTGATCTTAATAAAAAGAAAAAGAGAAAAATCAAAGAAAAGTTCAAAAAACAAATCATAAATATTTTAGGAAATGATTATAAACCAAAATTTAGGGAACCAAGAAATTTAAATGAGGTATTTGATGCTTATTACCTCGCTATAAAATTACTTGATTTAATTAATGGAAATAGAAAAGATTATGTCTATTTATGGTTAAGAATAAGCTGGCTTTATGAAGATGCAAATGAAGAAAAATTGGTGGAAAAATCATCCTATAAAGCTATGGAATACCTGCGCGATTTTTATTATGAAGATGATTCCACCAATTTATCAAACAATCAAACAAATAAATTAATATTATTATTAGCAGTTTTATTTTATAAACATAATAAATCTGACCAGGCTATACCCCTATTAAATGATTTAATTCATGAAAATGCAACAAAGAAAGTTCATAGAAAAAAAGCCCGAGATTTATTTTTAAAAATCAGAGAAGAACAAAGAGATGAAAATAATTAATAATTCATCATCATATTATTTCCCTTTTTCAGGCTTTTTAAGTAAAACAATTGTTAAGATTAATCCTATAATTGCCAGCACAATAGTCGGATAAAATGTAAAAATATAACTTCCCAGTAGGTCTTTGATACGTCCTGAAATTAAAGTTCCCAATATAGCACCAATACCATAAGCAGTAAATACATATCCATAATTTTTACTATAATTTTTTGCTCCAAAGAAAATTCCAGTAGCTGCAGGTGCTATTGCCAGCCAGCCACCCAAATTTAACCAGAATAAAGAAAAGGCAATAGTAAAGATAATCATTTTTCCATTACCTGCATTTAACATTAGTATTGAAGCTATAATTATTAAAACATAAGAGATAATTGAAGCTATTTTTGGAGAAAATTCATCTGTTATCCAGCCAAACAATGGACGCCCCAATCCATTAAAAATTGAAAATAATGATACCATTAATGCTGCTTTAGCAGCATTTAAATTTATTATTTCAACTGCTACTGGAGTAGTAATACCTATAGCCATTAAACCAATTAAAGTACCTATAATATAATTACCCCATAGCCCATAAAATGTTTTCTTTTTAAGCATTTCAGCAGTTTTTATATTTATTGACTTGTTATTATCTGATTTATTACTATTACTAATCTTAATAGAATCAGGAAATTTTAAAGGTAATGCTAATAAAGAAATTATAACTGCAAAACCTATTCCTAATATTTTAAATGTCTTTAAAACTCCATATGATGCTACCAACATATTTGCTAAAGGTGCTGTAACAAAAGGTGATAATCCAAATCCAAGTAAAGTAAGGCCAACTGCCAACCCCTTTTTGTCTGGATACCATTTGGCAGCAACAGCAATCGGTACTCCATAAGTAATTCCAACTCCACCTCCAGCAATAATCCCATAAGTAATAGACAACATAATTATGTTTGTTGCAAAACCTGATAAAAACCACCCTAATGAAACTATCAAACCACCAATTATAGTCATAAATTTGGGATTATATTCATCTATAAATCCTCCTGCAACAGGCATCAAAACCGCGTAAAAAAACAAAAAGAACATATAGGGCAAACCACTCTGAGTAGCATTAATCTTTAGTAAATCTTCTACAGGTTTTCTAAATACACTCCAGGAATAAACTGTTCCCAAACACATAAAAATCAAAATCCCTAAAGGGATGAATATCCATCTTTTATTATTATTCTCTATCATTTTAACACCTCATATTATTTTAAGAAATTTTTATTTATATTTTTATTTAAATTTAAAAAAAGGCCAACACCTTAGTCATTCATAGTTATAAACTATGAGCAACTAAGATGTTGACCTACATTTTGACTGGTATTAAAATACCCTTCAGCTGTCTGTCAACTTATATATTAAAATTTATATTTATTCATATTTTTCTTCTAAATTCTCTTTTATAGTTAATACTATAATTTTTTCCCCAGTTTTAGTGCTTACATCAGAATGAATACTAATTATTTTTGTATCAATTATATTTTCTATTTTTTCTCTGAAATTTTCTTCTTCATTTTCAAATAATAAAGTCCTTACTTTTTTTATTAATTCTACATTATTATTTTTGGCTAATCTTTTTTCAGATACACTAAAAAAACCTTCCAGTCTAATTATAATTAGATCATTTACAATTATTGTATTGATTTTTTTTGGTCCACGACCCTGGATTTCCACTTCAAATTTTGTTACTGCTTCACTAATTTTATTTTCAATTTGACCTTTTGTCACCATATCACCCTTTAAATTTTACTACTATCATAACATTTGTATAGTATATTAACATAATTTTTTTGAAAATACAACTCAGATTTTT
>DATFIM010000207.1 GCA_035270125.1 Halanaerobiales bacterium
CCAGATTCTAATATAGAAATCTTGGTGAAATTAGAATCTTATAATCCAGGTGGTAGCATAAAAGATAGAATAGCTAAAAATATGATAGAAAAAGCAGAAAAGAATGGAAAGCTAAAACCTGGAGGTACAATTGTTGAACCAACAAGTGGAAATACAGGAATTGGTCTTGCGGTAATAGGAGCAGAAAGAGATTATAATGTAATTTTAGTAATGCCAGAAACAATGAGTATAGAAAGAAGATCTTTATTAAAAGCATTTGGAGCAGATTTGATTTTAACTCCAGGAAAACAAGGTATGAAGGGAGCTATTAATAAAGCAGAAGAACTAATTAATAATAATAAGTCATACTTTATGCCACGTCAATTTGATAATCAAGCCAATCCTGAAGCTCATATAAAATATACAGCCCAGGAAATAATAAATGATATAGATGGAAAAATTGACTTTTTTACTGCTGGAGTAGGAACCGGAGGAACAATCACTGGCATAGGCTCTGAATTAAAAAAGCTTAACAATAATACAAAAATTGTTGCAGTAGAACCAGAAAAATCCGCTGTTTTATCAGGTCAAAATCCAGGCCCTCACAAAATTCAGGGGATTGGTGCAGGTTTTATTCCCAATATTTTGGATAAATCAATTATCGATAGAATTATTACAATTGATAATAATGAAGCATATGAAACTACAAGGGAAATAGCTAAAAATGAAGGTCTTTTATTTGGAATTTCAGCAGGGGCCAATATAAAATCAGCTATAAAACTGGCCAAAGAACTAAAAGAAAAAGGAAAAAAAGGGAAAATTGTCACTGTGGCTCCAGATTCTGGAGAACGTTATCTTAGTGATGATCTATTTTAATAATGAAAAAAGTACAGCCTATTAACTTGCCTGGCTGTACTTTCTTTTTCTATACATTTCTGCTAATATCTTATCCAAACATTCTTCCATATCCTCCATCTTGTCTCCCATTGGATCAGGTAGATCATTATGATCTAAATCATCATCTACTTTTTCTCCATCTTTAATAACCACTCTACCAGGCACACCAACTACAGTTGAATTAGCAGGTACACTATCTAAAACAACTGAACTTGCTCCAACTTTTACATTATCACCAATCTCAATTGAACCTAAAATTTTAGCACCTGAGCCAATTGTAACTTCATTTCCGATTGTTGGGTGTCTTTTTCCTTTTTCTTTACCAGTTCCACCTAAAGTTACACCCTGATACATAGTAACATTATCCCCGATTTCAGCTGTTTCACCTATGACTACTCCCATACCATGGTCTATAAAAAATCCCTTTCCTATTTTTGCTCCTGGATGGATTTCAATACCAGTTAAAAATCTAGCAAATTGAGAAATAATTCTTGGAAAAGTTCTCAAACCTATTTTATATAATTTATGAGAAAAACGATGAAATATAGTTGCATGTAAACCAGAATATGTCAAAACAACTTCAAATATATTATTTACCGCTGGGTCTCTTTCAAAAATAGCTTTGATATCACTTTTTATTTCTTTAAATATTTCAAACATCAATATCACCTCTTTCTCTGAAGAAATTAAACATAAGTATTTTTGTCAAGTTTAGGTTATTATAACATAACATCTAGGAGTTGTAAATAATTTCATAGGAATAATTATTGATAAATTAAAATACAAAAATCCCCGGTAGTTTTAACCGAGGATTCCTTAATAAAATATTTTTATTTATTCATATTGGGCAGCATCAAATCCAATATCTGTTCTATAATGTACATCTTCGAAATGAACTTTTTCTACCATTTCATAAGTTTCATTAATTGCATCAAAAAGTCCTTTTTCTAAAACCGTAATCCCTAGAACTCTTCCTCCATCTGTTAAGAATTTTTCCCCTTCTTTTTTGGTTCCAGCATGGAAGACAAAAACATTATCATATTTATTTAATTCATCTAAACCGCTAATCTCTTTGTCAGTTTTATAACTTAAAGGATAACCTCCAGAAGTCAAAACAACACAAACCGCTGCTTCATCTTTTACCTCTACTTCTACATCTTCAAGATCTTCATCTACAACTTTTAACATTAAATCTACTAGATCATTTTTTAATCGGGGTAAAAGAACCTGAGTTTCAGGATCACCCAATCTGGCATTAAATTCAAGTACTTTTGGCCCCATTTCTGTCAACATAAGACCTGCATATAAAATACCTTTATATTTAATTCCCTCTTTTCTAAAAGCATCAATAGTAGGTTGAAGTATTTCATCTAAAATTTCCTGTTCTAATTCTTCACTTACAAAGGGAGTAGGTGAATAAGCTCCCATTCCACCAGTATTGGGACCCTCATCTCCATCAAAAACTGCTTTATGATCCTGAGCTGGAGCAAGTGGTACAATGTTTTCTCCATCAGTTAAACCCAGAAAAGAAACTTCCTCTCCTTTTAAGAAATCTTCTACTACAATTCTTTCACCAGCATCACCAAAAACTCTATCTTCCATAATTTTTTCAACTGCTTCTTCAGCCTCTTTTACAGTAGTAGCAATTACGACACCTTTCCCGCCTGCAAGTCCTTCAGCTTTTACAACAATAGGATAATTACAGGTTTTAAAATAATCTAAAGCAGCTTCTGCAGAATTAAACACTTCATATTCAGCAGTTGGAATATCATATTTTCTCAAAATATCTTTAGCAAAAACTTTACTACCTTCAATCTGAGATGCCTTTGCATTTGGACCAAAAATTGTTAAATCTCTTTTTTGAAATTCATTTACTATTCCGTTAACTAATGGTTTTTCTGGACCAACCACAGTTAGATCAATATCATTTTCTTCAACCCAATTAGCCAGGGAATCAATATCATCTGCTGAAATATCAACTCTTTCTGCTAAAGGAATCATCCCATCATTTCCTGGGGCTGCATATATTTCATCTACTAATTCACTCTGAAATATTTTCCAGACAAGAGCATGTTCCCGGCCACCACTTCCTACAACTAAAACCTTCATATCTTATCCTCCTCAAAAACTAATTTTTTATAATAGCTTCTTCTCGTCCTGGGCCAATACCTATAATAGAAATACGGGTATCAACCATATCTTCAATTTTTTCTATATATTTTTTTGCATTTTCAGGTAAATTTTCATATTCCCTAACTTTAGATATATCTTCATCCCAACCTTCAAATTTTTGATATACTGGT
>DATFIM010000208.1 GCA_035270125.1 Halanaerobiales bacterium
AAAAATTTAAAAATGGATGTGGTGTTAAATTAAATTCATAATATATATCACCTGTTTCTGCATCTGCTGAGCCAGCCCTATAAGACCCTGAATAGTTGCTCATAAATTGTATTTTATAAGCTCTGCTGTCAGGGTAAGCTATTATTCTATTAAAATAAAGGTTTTCAACACCAACCCTTTCATATAAAAGGTAAGGAGTGTTAGTATATTTAATAACTACTTTTTCTCCTTGTTCTGTTTTAATAAATATTCTTGCTAAATAATTGTAGCTTGAATTATTTGTTGAGCCATATCCCCATTCAAAATAATTAAATCCGTTAAACAATTTTGTTGTTATATTACTAAAATGTAAACGAGAGTTGTAATTGTAATTAGTTTCTCCCCAAACATTATGGTGAGTGAAATTATCTACAGATAACGTTTCTTTGGTTTCTAAATGTTCCGGAAATTTTAGATTTTTTGGCGAGTCGATATCTGAATCTATTAAGGTGTTTAAATTAATTTCTTTTATTTTATAAAAATTAATTGCATCATTAACTATATCTGTCTCGTCTAAAACTTTAGATTTTATTATATCACCAGAATCTTCATAATTTTTAGTAGAGTAAAAAAAGGGAATGTAATAATTGTGTTCAACAAAACTTTCGTCTTCGATAGTATTAATATATTCCCAATCATCTGGATTATCTGTAAGGTCTTTATAAAAGGATATTGAGTTTGAAGAAAAAATACACAACGATTTAATGATTCCTTTATATTTTTCTAATATATTTTTTTGGGATGTTGAATATTTATAAAAATATTCTGCAAAACCAGGATAAAGCGTTGCATTAAAAAGGTCAGATGTATCTATAGTATCTACTGAGTCTATTGTAATACTTTCCCATTTATTATAAGCTCCATCATAACATTCTTCTCCTATAGCAGAACTTCTTTTCCCTAAAGCAACATAATATAAATTAGAATGTTTAATATATGAGCCATCGAAAAGCTTATAAGCAAACCGAAAAAAAGTATGACCCATTCTATATCCTTCTTGTTTGGCTGATGCAAGTTTTGAATAAATTTCTCCGACTAAAGATGATAAACCAGGAGATGCAGTTATTTCTATTGGATTATGAAGACTTTGGCGAAAGGAGATTAACGGTATAGGAATATCTTCCAATTCATTATACGAATAATCATCATAATCCCAATTAAACTTATAAACATTTTGAGTGGTTGTTACAATAAGGATACTGTTTAAATGACTTATACCCTGAAATTCTTCATCTGTTGTGCTAAATGACAAAATAACTTCATATCCTTGGCCAGAGTCTCTTGTTACTGTTGTTGTTCCTGTTACTGTTCTAACATAAATAAAACTACCTCCTTTTACGGGATGTAAATATATTTTATCACAATCTGAAGGGATTTCTACTCCCGGCTCAAAATCTTGTTTATTACCCACAGGTCTCCATGCACCGTTTTTATTCCGTGCATTAATTACTTCCTCGCATGCTCCATCTGTACAGTTTATATCTGAGGCATTACGTTGTATTCCTTTATATTCAATCGTCTCTCTCATCTTTTTGTTGATTTAGAATTTGATTATTAATTACAGTCCAGAAGTTATTTGATTTGTTATTATCTTTATCCAAACTTTCTCCTGTGGCTGATTCATGAAGTATCTTATAAACATCGGCTAACTTACGAATATCCTGTTCGAGGATATTGGTTTCATCTAGTTGTTCCCGGAACATTTTTAAAACATCCAACCATTTATCCCGTTCTTGTATAAGTTTTACAGATTGTTTTGCTTTATTTGAGGTGTATTCTACAACTGCTTCTTCTGCTTCTTTATCAAAAAGCTTTTTTGGCTTTTTTGGTCTTGCCGCTTTTTTTATCTCTTTTATTTCTTTCCTTTTTTCAGGGTCGTAACTATTCCTCCAACGCATTAACGTGGCTTTACTCATGTTAAGCCTTGCAGCAGCCTGTGAAAGATTGCCATTCATCTCGTTTAACACAAGTAATGCATCTACTACTTCTTTAGTCTTTCCTTTCTTCTTACCCATACCTCCAAAATTAATGCTTAATACATTAGTAAATAGGTATATAATCCCAATATTAACGATAATTAAACAGGTATAATATAGGGTATTGCGTAATTTCGTTTGCAGTAGTACTTAAAATATATCGTTATGGCAATAGGACTAGGAACATTATTAACATTAGGAAGTTTAGCATTATCAGCATATGGAGCAAACGAATCATCGAAACAGAATCAGAAAAACCAGAATTTATTATCCAACCGTATGAGGGATTTAGATGCCTGGTATGGGAAAGAATATAACACTCCGGTAACTGAGACCGAATCCGGTCAGGCAGCATTAGCTAAACTTAGAGACCAAATGAAAAAAGGCATTGAGCAGAATAGCCAGAGTGCTGTTCGTGGTGGTGCTACGGCAGAAAGTAAGGTAGCAACACAAACCGGAATGCAGGAGAAATACAATAGTGCTATTAATAACCTAATGGGTTATGAGACACAAAGGAAGGACCGGGTTGACAGACAATATCAGTCACAAAATAATGCATTATTAGGGACACAGATGAATCTAAACGCCCAACAGGGACAAAACTGGTCAAATTTCGGCTCTAACGTCGCCAATGCTGATTATAGTGCGTTGAATAATATTAATTTAAATGATTTATTTAACTCATTAAATACTAATAAATATGTTGCTGGTAGTGGTTCTGGAATGTATTCAAACCGAGGATTTTAAAATAAATAATTTATGACTAATTTAAGTTTAAAAAATGATTTAAAGCTTCGTGATTCTAACACTTTACAAGATTTAAAAAACATTGTAGAGGGAGGTGGTTTATCCAACCTCCCTTATGTTGATGAAAGAAGGAATGAGGTTTTGGATAACGAACCAAGCAGACCCAACCCAAGAGAGTATCATCAGAAAAATGATGCTAACCCTTTATTAGCATTTGTAGAACAAAACATGAAGCCAGAGCGAGACGAAGACCGTGAAAGTAAGTTAAAGAAAGCGGCCACAGTAAATGCTTTAGGTGATATGTTAAGAAATGTTATTGACCTGCATTATGGTAAAAAGGGAGCAACAATATCGAAAAGAGATACCGGAAACCCTTACGCAGACCGGTTACTTAAACTTCAAGAGGAATACCGACAGGCAGATGATAAGTATGAGCAAATGCGTTTAAAAGCAATGATGCAAGGGTTAGAACGTGAGCAAAGGCAAGAAGAAAAAGTTGCTGATGCGGAATATGGGTTAGATGTTGCTGAATGGGAAAATAAGATGGCTGATGATGATGCAGCAGCTAGGATAGAAGGGCAAAAAGATGTGATTGATTACCGAACGGATAAGAATATTGAATATGAACAAGCCGAAACAGCAGAATACATTAAAAGACAATTAGCAAAAGTAAGAGCAGAAAATAGTTCAGGTGGCTCCAAAGAAGACCCTTACTTTAAAATTAATGATGCAGAAGGTAATGAGATTAAGATGTCAGAAGGTACTTACTGGGATATTGTGAGAAGGATAAAACAAAATCCGGGTATTGTTGATGATGATTATTTAGCATCTGCTTTAGAGTACGGACAGAATTTAACCACTAACCAACTTAATACATTGGTTGCTTCTTACTGGAACGAGAATTATAAAGGGCAAGGCGGACAGGCCGTTTTAAAAGGAAGCGAGACACCAAAGAATCAAGGCATTGATGGGCTATACAACGAAAAAGTAATTGATGAATAC
>DATFIM010000209.1 GCA_035270125.1 Halanaerobiales bacterium
ATATTTTAAAACCCCGGCCAGATCTGTATGACCGACCGAGGTTTTTATAATTAAACATTGATATCTATCTGCTTTTTATCTTTATTTATAATAACTATACCAACCTGACTGCCTATACTTTGCTATTTCTTGTGCATTATATGATTAAATTGAAATCCTTATATTAAATCTATAAACCTGTTTAAAGTTATTAATAAATCCATTTCAAAATCAACTCAAACTGTTCTATATTTGACTATAAGCAATTGATACATTTATTTGATACTAGCCTACGTTATTAAAATCAAACATATCTGTAAGTTTTAATTATCTTATTGCACGTGGTGAAATCAACAACATATCAGCTTCAATTTCATCAGCGCTTTCCAATTGGTTTAACTCTAAAATTTCTTCCAAACTTATATCATATTCTCCAAGTATTGAATCTATATCTTGATTTTCATCTACCTTAATTAAATGAGAACTCGGTATCGATAGTACTACCAGATCTCCTTTTTTAAATTCATTTTTATCTTCTAAGTTCTTTATTATTTCATCAGCTGGTAGAGTAAATTTATCTGCTATTTCTTGGGCACTTTGATCTGATGGAACAGCATATAGTATTTCTAGACTGTCTGGTAGTTCATTTATATATTCTCTTTGTCTACGGGATGTATTTAAAATTTCTGCAAGTTCTTCACTACTTAGATCTTGATATCCTTTTGGCTGTGAAGTTTTTACCTCTTCTTGTTCAGTACTTACGCTTTTTGTTTCTGCCTGTTGTTCTTTATCAGATTCTTCACTTTCTGGTTCAATAAACACATATTCTTCTTTTTCCTTTTCAGAATTCAAAGGTTGAACTTTTTCTTTTACTTCTTCTCTTTGTTTGTCTTCAACTATTCTGGGAGTAATAAAAATAACAAGTTCTGTTTTTTCTGTATTATCTGTATCATATCTAAATAATTTCCCGAGGATTGGGATTTCAGAAAGTAGTGGTACCTTTCTTTCCGAATTTTTCACATCTTCTTGAATCAAACCAGCAATTGCAAAAGACTGTCCATCTTTCAATCTTAATTTTGTAGTAACTTCTCTGGTTCTTATTGCAGGAAACCCTTCATATAACTCTTCACCTAAAGAAGATACCTTGGGTGTAACTTCTAATTCTATATAATTTTCTTTGGTAATCCAGGGTGTAAAGTTTAAATTAATACCGGCTTCAATATATGTAATATTAAGTTTACCCTCAGCATCTATACCTTTTACGGGAATCTGCTCCCCAATCAGCATATTACCTTCTTCTCCATTTAAAGTCATTAATCTTGGATTAGCAAGTGTTTCAGCTTTACCTTCTGATTTCAAAGCAGAAATATAATCAGGCCATGTCCCAGTTATTCCTTCAATTTGTCCCATTGGATCTTTAATAAACTCAATAGTGGGAAGGTTATTTTCTGGATTAGATATACCCATTGAACTGGTTTCTGTCATAGATATCTCTTCTAATCTTGCTTCTATAATAACCTGTCTCCTTGGTATATCTAGGTTTTCAATTAAATTTACCGCTCTTTCTACATCCATAGTATTCCCGGAAATAATTATTTCTCTTGTTAATTCATTTTTATTTAAATTAACTTCAGGTACACTATCCTCTACTATTGAACTAACACTATCCAAATTTACATAATCAATCCCAATGATTTCTGTCCTTTTCTGCTGTTCATCATCATAGCGATCAATTAATGTTAATGTGTTACTAACCTTCTCGTCATCACCTTTAATTTCAAGATGTTCGTGCACTTCATCATACGATATCTTTATATCAGGATAAGTACTTTTAACTTTACTTATTAGTTCTTCTTCGTCTATGTTATATATCTTGGCATATTTAGTCACCTGATCTTCGGCCTCTTTTTTAGCTTCTTCTTCAGCTAATTTTTCTGATTCAGCAACTTCCTTATCTTCCTGGGTTGGTATATCTACTCTCGAGATCAGATCTTTTGCTTCATCAATATAATCTTGCTCGCCCTTCAATATTATCTGATTATTATTTGTATCAGTTTGAACTATCAATTCAGGATAAATAACTTTGAGATTATCTACAATTTCACTAAGATTTCCATACTCTATTTTGATGATTTCCAGGACATCTTCAGCTTCCTTTTCTTTAACTTCTGCAACTTTTTCTTCTTCTGTAATAATATCAGGGAAATCAACTCGATTTACTAGCTGAACAGCCTCTTCAATTGTTTCTTCTTTACCTACTAAAAGCAGTTGCGTGTTTTCTTTAATAATCTGTATATTTAATTCAGGATAGACACTGTTCAATACTTCTTTAGCTCTATTTAAGTCCTTACTGTCAAAGTTTAATATTTCTAATTCCATTTCTTTATATACTTCTTCTATTCTGCCAGGGGTCGCCACTACTACTGTATTACCATCCCACTTATAAGCCAAACCTGTGGTTTGAGTTATTAGATTAAGTGCTTCATTAAAAGATATTTCCCTTAAATGTATGGTAATACTACCTGTAACAGAACTATCAGAAATCAGATTGACTTCAGCCACCTCTGCAATAGCAGTTAGTACATCCCTGATATCTGCCCCTTTAAAGTTCATGTTCCTTATTTCACCTTCTACTACAGCTGCTATAGAAAAACTTAATAAACTAATAATTATTAATGATGAAACCATTATAAAGGTAATCTTTCTTTTATTATTTTTCAACCAAGGCACCCCCAATTTCCATATAGAAAGTTAAATTTTGATAATTAATTTTTATTCTTTCGTTGCCCACATTTAAGACATCATATTCTCCAATACTTTCACTTTTCCTTATAAACCTGCTCCCATCAGATGTAGCAACAATTGCTATACTTTGACTGCTTTGTTCTATGATTCCATCTAACCTAAAGGGAACTTTTAAATCCTCTATAGTTAATTGAGGGTCTGCAACAACCTCAATTTTTTCTTTTTTGTCATCTTGCTCTTCATCTTGAGCCTGATCATCAGATTCTTTCTTTATTTCGAAAAAAGGATCTCTCATTTCCTCACGATATTTATATTCACCTGCCATCACTATTTCTTTAACTTTTGCTTCTTCTTTTACAGCTTCCTCTTCTTCTTGTTTATCTTCTTGTTCTTGTTCTTTTTCTTTTTTTTGTTCTTCCTGTTCATCAACTTCTTCTTTTTGCTCTGGTTCAGATTCTTCGGTCTGTTCTTGTTGCGTTTCCTCTTGTTCTACCTGTCTGGCCTCTTCTGTTAACTGTGGGGAATCATTTCTATCATACAAGAAGTAATAACTCGCCAAAGCAGCTAATAAAACAACTATAATTGCAGCTATAATAATATTCTTTTTATTCATTAGCTCCACCGCCCATTAAACCCTTTTTATAAAATGTAAGGGAAAGGCTTACCTGTAAAAAATCTTCCATTGGTCTTATGGACATGCTCTTATAATCCATCCAATATTCAAACTTTTGTAATTCTACTAAAAATTCATTTAATTTATAATAGTCTGCTTCAATAAACATTGCTATATCTATTGTGTTATCTGTAGCATTTGGTTTATACGATCTGAATAAAATATTGATATTATCGGTAATCTGCTTTAATTCTACCAATAATTTATCATTAGAAATATTAAAGTAATTCACATACAGCGTCCGCTCTGTCAATTCGTTGTATCTCTCTCTCATTTCAGGTAATTTTTTTACCATGTCCTGAGTAATGCGAACTTCCCTGCTCAAACGATTCTTATTTGTCTCTAGTTGGTTGATTTCTTTTGTAAGTGGTTTGTATGCATATAAATAATAAACTGTAAATATAATTATAATAAGTACAATACCTAAAATTATAAGTTCTCTTTTACTTAAATTAGAAAGCATCATCTTCCCCTCCTTCAGTCACAGTTGCTATTAAATCAAAACTAATATTTTCTTGATTAAGATAGTTCTGGAGGGTAACTTGACTAAAATAAGGAGATTGATTCATATTATCTATGTAGTCAATTAAAAGCTCAGTATTAGCAGCACTACCTGAAACAGTTAATTTGTTTTCATTGATTGAAAATGTTTTAAGATTGACA
>DATFIM010000210.1 GCA_035270125.1 Halanaerobiales bacterium
ATTATTTTGTTTCAATTGAAATTATTTTCCGAAAATCCATTAATGACTGCTATTACTTTTCAGGAAGAAATATTTAGAGAATATCCAGAAATTTGGAGTAAATTTAATAGTCATCGTGAAAAAAGAGAAGAACTTATTAAAAATATTATAAAGGCTGGAAAGGAAAAAGGTGAAATAAAAGATTCAATTGATTCTGAAAGTTTTAGTACTATCTTTATGGGAACTATAAGGATGACTGTTATCAAATGGAGAGGAAGCAATTTTGAATATTCCATTTTAAAAAAAGGCGAAGAAATAATTAAACAATTAGAATATTTTTTGAAAAAGAGGTGATTTAATTGATTGCAATTTTTATTAATTTTATAGCATTATTAGCATTGGGAATTTCTTTTTATAATAATCGTCAAAAAACAAAAAACGCAGTAAAAAAAGCTTTTATGAAAGGTATTAATCTTGCTCCTCAGCTTATATTAATTATTGTGATTATAGGATTTATATTTGCCTTTATCCCTCCTGAATCAATTGAAGCTTATCTTGGAGGAGAATTGAATACAATCCAGGTAATTGCAGCAGCAACATTTGGGGCGATTATGATGATTCCGAGTATAATTGCTTTACCATTGGCAGGTTCTTTGATTGAAGGAGGGGCTTCTTATACTCCGGTTGCAGCTTTTATAACAACCTTAACAATGGTGGGTTTTGTAACTATACCTATTGAATTAAAAGAGCTAGGAAAAAAGATAACAATATATAGAAATGTTTTAGCCTTAATCTTTGCAGTAATAATTGCAATAATTATAGGAGGGATAATGTGATGGACAAAAAGAAATCTAAACTTAAAGATAACTTAAAAAAATTAATAATAGCATTAGCAATTTCAATTGTAGCTTTTTTAATATTGAGATATTTTTCTGTTAACCGTTTTCAAAATGCCTTTTATATGTCAACTAGATACATTAAAGAAATGATAAGTGTTTTTCCTGCTGTTTTAATAATTATGGGTTTAGCTGATGTCTGGGTTCCTACTTCAATGGTAAAAAAATATTTGGGACAGAGCTCAGGAATAAAAGGAAAGTTTTTAGCTATTTTTCTTGGAACTTTACCAGCTGGTCCTATGTATGTGGCTTTACCACTGGCAGGAGAGCTTTTACGTAAAAAAGCAAGTTTAAGTAATACAATAATTTTTTTAGGAGTTTGGGCTTCTCTAAAAATTCCTCAGTTGGGAGTAGAGATGAAGTTTTTAGGGTTTAAATTTTCTGCATTGAGATTTGTTTTTACCCTTGCTTCTGTAGTGATAATGGGATTATTAATGGAAAAGATGATTGATATTGAAAAAGAACTTTAATCTATTTTTAATTTGATAATCACACTTTTATCACATTTTTATCCTACAATATACTTGGTAAAGATAAAAGAGGGGTAAAATACTCTTCGATAAAAATACAATTATAAACATTCCAGAAAGGGGAAATTCAAATGAGAAATAAAATTTTAGCAATGTTTGCATTATTACTTATTATTCCACTGCTTACTGTTAATGTTATGGCCCAGGATTCAAATAGTGACAGTAGTAGTCAAAAGACTGAGGTTGTAGCAACAGTTAATGAGGAAGAAATAACTAGAACAGAATTACAAAAGGCTGCAGGTACTCAACAATTAATTATGCAGATAGCTCAAACTAATCAACAATTTGCACAACTTTTATATTCATCTGAAGCAGGACAGGAACTATTAGAAGAATTTAATAAGACAAAATTAGAAGAAGTTATTAACAATACTCTTTTACAACAGGCAGCTGCAGACTCTGATGTAGAATTAACAGAGAAAGAAAAAAATGAAATGTTTAATAAACAGGTAGCACAAATAAAACAACAAAATAATTTAACTGATGAACAGTTTGAATCCGCTCTTAGTGAACAGGGAATAGAATCAATGGAACAGTATAAAAAGATGTTTTTAGAAAATGAGAATTTAAAAATACAAAAATTTATTCAAGAAAAAGTATTATCAAATGTTGAAGTTTCTGATGAAGAAGCTAAAGAATTTTATAATAATAACTCCCAACGCTATAAGCAGGGAGAGAGAGTTGAAGCAAGTCATATATTAGTAGAATCAAAAGAAAAAGCTGATGAACTATATAATAAGCTTCAAAATGGAGCCTCTTTTGCTGATCTTGCAAAGAATAACTCTATAGACAATAGATCTGCTGAAAATGGAGGAAAATTAGGATTTATCGAAAAGGGACAGTTCATTGAAAAATTTGAAAAAGTAGCTTTTAACTTAGAAGTTGGTTCAATTAGTGAACCAGTTGAAACAGAATATGGTTACCATATTATTAAGGTTAGTGATAAGAAAGAAGCTTCTACAAAATCATTTGAAGAAGTTAAATCACAAATAAAAGATCAATTATTCAGCCAGAAGAGACAACAGGCTGTTAATCAATATATTCAAAAATTACGTGATGAAGCAAAAATAGAAAAAAATATTTAATAAAATAAAAGCAAACTAAATATTGTTTGTCCCTCCAACCTATCCCTATCAACTCTTTTTAGAGAGATGATAGGGATAATTTTCTTGCAGTATGTTCAATATATTATTATAATATAATTAATCAGATAGGGAGGGATTAAATGTCAAAGTATAAAGCTTTAGTAATAGATGACAATGATAAAGTAATAGAGATAATTAAAGATTATTTTGAAAATGAAAATTTTACTATTATTTCTGTTTCTACAGGTGAAAAAGGAATAAAAAAAATAGAAGATGAAAATCTTGATCTGGTTATTTTGGATATTAACCTTCCTGGAATAGATGGTTGGGAAGTATGTAAAAAAATAAGAAAAAATAGTCGATTACCTATAATTATTTTAAGTTCAAAAAAATCAGATAGTGCTAAAATTAAGGGAATTAAGTTAGGGGCCGATGATTATGTAACTAAACCATTTAATCCTGAAGAAATTTTAGTAAGAGCAAAATCAATATTAGACAGAGTTAATAAAAAAAATAAAAAAATTGAAGATAATCATATAATAAAATTTCCTCATTTAACTATCAATAATAAAGAAAAAAAGGTAAAAATTAATGGAAAAATAATTGATTTAACTCCTAAAGAATTTGATTTGCTGTGGACATTAAGTTCTAATCCCAAAAAAGTATTTAGCAGGGATAAGTTAGTAAAAAAAGTATGGGGTTATGATTATTTTGGGGATATTCGAACTGTAGACACTCATATAAAATCTTTGAGAAAAAAACTTGGAGAAAAAGTTGGCAAATATATTCAAACTGTTTGGGGAGTTGGCTATAAATTTGAAATTTAAAAAAATATCTTAAAAATTAAAAAAATTTTGAAAATAGTATCGACATTTTAATAATTGGATGATATTATATAATTAAAGATATATAGAGGAGGTAAAATATGGCTAATTTATTATCACCTATAAAAATCAAAAATTTAAAAGTAAAAAATAGGATAGTAATGCCTCCACTTGCAACTAGAGAGGCTACGAGAATGGGGATGGTTACTGATAAATTGACTGAACAGTATAAAAATCGTCCTAATGTTGGTATGATAATAGTAGAACATAGCTATGTTAGAAGAGAAGGAAGAGTAAATAATCATCAATTGGGTATTTATGATGAAAGCCATATTGCTGGACTTGGGAAATTAGCCCATATAATTAGGGAAAATGGCAGTCTGGCAGTTATTCAAATTTCGCATGGAGGGAGTGCATCTAAATCTCATATTTTAGGCAGAAGTGCTTTTGCTCCTTCAGAGGTAAAACATCCGGGGCGAGATATTGATGAAACACCAACTGCTCTTATGAAGGATGACTTAAAAGAATTAAAAAGATCTTTTGTCAAATCGGCTCTAAGAGCTAAAAAAGCAGGATTTAATATTGTAGAATTACATGGAGCTCATGGATATCTACTAAATCAATTTATGTCACCTCTTACAAATAAAAGAGATGATGAATATGGTGGTGATTTGAAAAATAGAATGCGTTTTCCTTTAGAAATTGTAAGAGCAATTAGAGGGGCTGTTGGAAGAAAATATCCAATTGCATATAGATTAGGTTGTGATGACTTTTTACCTGGTGGAATAAAGATTGAAGATTCTATTGAAGCTGCTCAAATGCTTGAGGAAGCTGGAGTAGATTTACTGGATTTATCTGGAGGATTAACTGGATATAATGTTGGTGATGATGAGGAAGGGTATTTTGTTTATATGGGGGAAGCAATAAGACCTGAAGTTGGAGTACCTGTTATTGTTACCGGAGGTATAGAAACTCCAGAATTTGCAAATAAAATAATTGAGGATGGTAAAGCTGATTTGGTTGGTATAGGGAGAGCTATGTTGCAAGATAAAAATTGGGCAAAAAAAGCTGTTGAAAAAATAAAATAATATATTTATTATAAAAACCACCTTTTATCAAGGTGGTTTTTTCTTTTTTAGGAAGGATTATAGCTAAATTTGCGGAAATATAATTATATGTAAAAAGAAAAGTAAAAGGAGATAGGTGAATAATATGCTTGCATTAGAAAAAATAATTGCTTCTTTTCTTAGTTTTCCAGGGTTTTTTCTGATTTTATGGGGAATAGTAACCATCTATTTATTTTATAAGAAAACTAATTTATTTATTAGAATAATTGCTTTATTTTCTATTATATTAATGATATTTATTTTTACTGGACTGGGAGTAAAAACTTTAGTTTTACCCCTTGAAAATTACTATATAGAGGATAATTATCAATTAATAAATAAAATGCCTATAGTAGTTTTAGGAGGAGGTATTAATTACAATATTCCAGGAAAAGATGGTGAACTATCAAAATCAAGTTTGGAAAGAATTGTTAGAGGTTATAAGTTACAGAATAAATTAGGTAGTTTAATTATTTATTCCGGAGGAGTTGCTGTCGGTCAAACTGGAATAAGTGAAGCTGATATAGCTCAAAAATGGCTCCAGGAGATGGAAGTTCCGGAAAATAAAATAATAAAAGAAGATAGGGCTAGAACAACATATGAAAATGGAATTTATGTGAAAAAGTGGATAAAAAATAATGATATAGATAATATATATCTAGTAACTTCTGCTATTCACATGCCTCGCTCAAGTGCTGTTTTTTCTAATCTTAATATAGATTTTATTCCTGTGATTTCAGGATATTCTTATAACCATAAATTAAGCTGGCTTGATTATTTACCTAATAGAAGTGCTTTAAATGCTAATTTAGCTGCCTTACATGAATGGCTTGGTTTGATTTGGTATAAACTAAATGGAAGAATATAAAATTTTAGACATGAAAGGAGATTTTTAATGACAGCTGATTTACATCTACATTCTACTTACTCTGATGGAAGTTATACTCCGGAAGAATTAGTGAAAAAATCATTAAAAAAAGGTTTCAAAACTATAGCAATTGCTGATCATGATACAGTTGAAGGAATACCTTTAGCTGAAAAAGTCGCAGAATCTTTAGCTATTGAAGTGATTCCTGCAATTGAATTTTCAACTTTTAGAGGAAAGGCAGAAATTCATATTTTAGGATATTTTATTGATTATACTAATCAAGAGTTGCTTACTGAAACTAAAAAAATATTTTCAGCAAGAGAGAATAGAGCTAAAAAAATGGTGGAATTATTAAATAAGCAGGGAATAGATATTAGTTTTGAACAGGTAAAAAGTTTAGCTGGTGATGATTATTTAGGAAGACCTCATATTGCTAAAGCTATGATAGAAAAAGGATATATAAATGAAATTGGAGAAGCCTTTACAAAAGATTATATTGCTAATGGTGGAAAAGCATATGTCCCTAAATATAAATTAACTCCTAAAAAAGCAATTGATTTGATATTAAATGCTGGTGGGATTCCAGTACTTGCTCATCCAAAATTTATAAACCATGGTGAGGCAATGGACTATAATGATATAAAAGAAATGAAAAATTATGGTTTACAAGGGATAGAAGTATATCAAAGTAAACATGATAAAAAAGATGAGAAAAAATATAAAAAAATTGCTAAAGAATTAGACCTACTTATTACTGGTGGATCAGATTTCCATGGAGAAAATGCTCCAGATGTTAAATTAGGAGATGTAAGATTAAGTGAAAAAGAAGTAAAAAAATTAAAAGAAGCAGAAAATTAATATTTTTAACTTTTAGAGGAGGGATTTTGTATGGCTGATAAAGCAACTATTAAAATTCCAAGAAATCTCTATAATAAATTGAAAGAAATTACTGATGAAACTGGGTTTAATAGTGTTACAGAGTTTATTGTATATGTAATGAGAGATTTAGTTTCTACTAAAGAATTAAATCGTGATGAAGGCGAAGAAATAGATGGTGAAGAATTAAGTTCTGAAGAGGTTAATATGATTCGAAAAAGATTAAAAAGTCTTGGATACTTAGATTAATTACTAAAAATGGTTGACAGTTTTACTTTTGTATGATAAAGTACTAAATAAATAACTTGCAGAAAATCAAATAATTCATCGAGAGTGGCAGAGGGACTGGCCCTTTGAAGCCCGGCAACCTACCTAATTAAAGGTAAGGTGCCAAATCCTGCATCTACATTTTGTAGATGAGAGATGAGAGGAATAAAACCCTCTCAGAGGGTTTTTATTTTTTATGGATGTCATTCTCTTTTAAAATGGGGATGGCATTTTTATTTTATAATAAGATAAAGTAAATTTTATAGAAAGGGTGGTTGAATGATAAGCATTAAAAATCTAAGTAAGAAATATAAAAGTGAAAAAGAAAATACTTTAGCTTTAAATAATATTAATTTAAATATAAAAAAGGGAGAAATTTTTGGGATTATTGGCCCAAGTGGAGCAGGTAAAAGTACTTTTATTAGAACAATTAATCTTTTAGAAAAGCCTACAAAGGGTAAGATAAAAATTAATGATAATGATTTAACTAATTTATCTTCAAAAAAGCTTAGAAATAAAAGAAAAGAGATAGGCATGATTTTTCAGGATTTTAATTTATTAAGTTCTAGAACAGTATTTGAAAATGTATCTTTTCCTCTAGAAATAAATGGATTTGAAAAAAAACAAAGAATAAAAAAAGTTAATAAATTATTAGAATTAGTAGGATTATCAGAAAAAACAGATAGTTATCCAGCTAATTTAAGTGGAGGACAAAAACAAAGGGTTGGAATTGCTAGAGCACTTGCTAATGATCCTGAACTACTATTATCTGATGAAGCTACTTCATCTCTTGATCCAGAAAGTACTGCAGAAATACTTAATCTTTTAGCAAAAATAAGAAAAGAGCTTGATTTGACTATTATTTTAATAACACATGAAATGGAAGTAATCAAAGAAATTTGTGATAGAGTTGCAGTTATTGAAAATGGTGAAATTGTAGAAAAGGGAAAAGTTATTGATATTTTTTCTCGGCCACAAAAAGATATAACAAAAAGGTTTATTAAAAATATAATTGATTTTGAACTTCCCCCAAAAGTAAAAGAAAGCTTTTATAATTTTGATAAGAAAAATGGTGAATTTATTAGAATTAATTTTATAGGAGAGTTAACTCATCAACCACTTATTTCCAATTTAATTAAAAAATATGAGATTGATGCAAATATTTTATATGGAAATATTGATGAAATACAGGATACTCCCTTTGGTACTCTTGTTTTAAAACTGGAGGGTAATTACAAAAAAGTTAAAGACAGTATAAATTATTTGAAAGAAAAAGGATTATTAGTGGAGGTGTTAGCAAATGAAAGAAATAATAAATTTGTTAGCTAATTATAATCAATTAATGATATCCGGTATTAGAGAAACTCTTTATATGGTTGGTGTTTCAGTTTTTGTTTCTGTTATTTTTGGTATTCCCCTTGGAATTGTTACTACAGTTACCAGGAAAGGTCATATTCTTGAAAATAAATACATATTCAAAATTTTTAACATCATTATAAATATTGGAAGATCTATCCCATTTATTATTTTGATGGTGGCCATTATTCCTTTTACAAGAATGATTGTAGGCAGTTCTATTGGGACAACAGCAGCTATTGTACCACTCTCAATAGCTGCAATACCATTTATGGGAAGAGTTGTAGATAATGCTCTTCTTGAAATAGATAAAGGGGTAATAGAAGCAGCACAGTCAATGGGTGCTAGCCCTTTTGAAATTATTTTTAAAGTCTTAATTCCAGAATCTCTGTCAGCAATAATTTTAGGGATTACCTTAACTACTATTAGTCTTATAAGTTATTCAGCTATGGCAGGGGCAATAGGAGGAGGTGGGTTAGGAGATATCGCAATAAGGTATGGATATCAAAGATTTAAACCAATGATAATGTTGGAGACTATAGTAATCTTATTAGTTTTAGTACAGATAATTCAATGGACAGGTAATAAATTAGCTCTTATTTTTGATCATAAATAAACTTAAATATTGAAAGGAGAAGATAAAATGTTAAAAAAGAAAAATTATATTATCATATCATTAATAATTGTTGGTGTTTTGATTTTTCCTCTTACTAATTTTTTGATAGACAATACTGTTAAGGCTTCTGATCCTCTAAAGGTAGGTGCAACTCCTGTTCCTCATGCCGAAATTTTAAAACATATTAAAGGTAAATTGGCAAGTGTAGGAGTAGAAATCGAAATAGTTGAATTTAATAATTATGTAACTCCTAATTTAGCTTTAGCTGATGGGAGTATAGATGCAAATTTTTTTCAACATGTGCCTTATTTAAATCAATTCAAAAATGATAGAAATCTTGATTTAACTTATACTGTAAAAGTTCATATAGAACCTTATGCTCTTTATTCTAATAAAATAGAAGATGTAGAAAATTTGCCTCAAGGAGCAGAAATTGCAATTCCTAATGATCCCAGTAATGAAGCAAGAGCCTTACAAATATTACATCAAGAAGGATTAATTAAATTAAATGATCCTAAAAATTTAAAAGCTACTCCTCTTGATATAGTTGATAATCCAAACGACTTTAAATTTAAGGAACTTGAAGCTGCTCAACTTCCAAGAGTATTAGCTGATGTTGATGCTGCATTTATTAATACAAACTATGCACTGGAAGCAGATTTAAATCCAGTAAAAGACGCATTACTAATTGAAGACAAAGAATCACCTTATGCCAATGTTTTAGCTGTAAGAAAAGGAGAAGAAAATGATTTTGGAATAAGAATGTTAAGTAAATTTTTGACAAGTAATTTGGCAAAAACATTTATTGAAGAAAATTATGGAGGATCAATTGTACCTGCTTTTTAAGAATAATAAATAAAATTATTTTATCCTGAATTTCTCTTAGAGAGATATTCAGGATTTTCTTTTGTCATTTTAGTTAATTTGAGTTATAATATAATTAACTCATTAAGTACTATTAATTTGAAGGAGTGTAAAAATTGAGAAATAGCCTGTCTGGAATAGTAAAATTAATACGTTTTTTAAAAGATAAAGATGTTTCGACAGGAAAAAAATTATTGTTTTTGGTTCCTATTCTTTACTTTATACTTCCTTTTGATTTAGTAGGCGATTTTTTTCCTGTTTTGGGACAATTAGATGATATAGCTGTGGCAGTTGTAATGTGGCCAATACTAAAAAAATTCATAACAAGCTATTATGAATCTCCTTCTTCGCAAAGATATGATAATAGTGATGGTAAAACTGTAGATATGGATAAAGATGACTATAAAGTTGATTGAAAATTAAATAATTTGTGAGAGAAAAAGGATATTTGTTGTTTACCCAGTATATTTTAATATAGAAGCAAAGAATTATGGATATTTGAAAGGAGAGATAATCTATGTTTGGACAAAAATTTAATTCTGTAGAAGTTATAGAAATGGCAAAAGATATTGAAAAAAGAGGACTAGATTTTTATAAAAAACAGGCTAAAAAGACTGAAGATGGTAAATTGAAAGATCTTCTTTTGAAATTAGCTGAGGATGAACAGGATCATTATGATACATTTTCAAAAATGCTTGATAAAGCAAAAGATCTTACAGACACTGATTCTGATTATGTTTATGGGGAAGATGTTAGTGCTTATTT
>DATFIM010000211.1 GCA_035270125.1 Halanaerobiales bacterium
CCAAATTTCTTCATCTTCTAATAAATCAACTTTATTATTTTCATTTAGATCTGGATTTTTAATTATAGATGCAAATAAATCATCATTTTGCGCTAATAATTGTTTTTCTGCATCAGATAGATTTGTTTTTTCATTTAAAGGATTGTTTTCAGGTGTGCCAATTTTATTATCAAAGTTAATTTCTCCTAATTCTATTTTTGCTACATCATCATTTATAGACTTTATTGGTAAAGTTTCTAAACCTTCTGCTAATTTTAAATATCCTTGAAAACTTTTATTCTCACCAATAAAAATTATACCTCCTGATATATCTCTATTTGCTTGAATTGAAAAACTACCTTCTTTAACTTCTGAAACTTTATAATTATTTCTTCCATAACACAAAATAACTTTAGTAACTTTTTCTTCTAAATTCTGAGTGGAAATTTTTTGTGATGGATTATTAACTTTGCCTGATATAGTTAAATATTCTAAAGTAGTTTCATCTTCAGTATTATTATTGATTGATGAGTTTTGGCATCCTGGTAGGGCAAAGAGAATAGAAAAAATTATTACTAAAATAAAAAGTTTTTTCATATAATCACCCCTTATATAACGTATTGTCAAAAATATTTACTTAATAATATATCAAATCCCTGTTACTACAGGAATCTTTATTAAAAAACTTGCCACCCCCCTGATTTTGAGGTATATTTATACTATCTAGTCGTAAAAACACACCAAAAATACAAGAAAGGTGGCAAGACTTATGACTAAATTAATCTTTTGGCTTCTTGCTTATATCAAATTGCAACAAAAAATTATTGTTTATCTTATTGTTTTACTTACAAGTAAAAATATTTCTCCTAAATCTGATACTCCTATCAACAAAAAATATCGTTATTTACAGGTGGATGAAATGCCTATCATTGAAATTCATGAAACTTATGACTATCAAAAACTTCTTATTAATTATCAGCTTGATCACGGTAAAAAGTTAAAACCTATTAAAAGACATAAAGAATCAAAATCTAAAGTACCTAATACTATTACTTGCCCTCGTTGTGGAGCTCCTCATATCTATATTTACAATAATAATGGTGGCAAAGGACAATTCCAGTGTAAAATTTGTAATTGTAATTTTAGTTATAAAAACAGATTTTCTAAAGCTGCTATTATACGCTGTCCCCACTGCAATAAGCTTCTTGAGAAAATTAAAACTCGCAAAGATTTCTTTGTTTTTAAATGTAAAAATAATAGTTGTTCTTATTATCTTTCTAAATTATCCAGTATGACTTCTGATGAGAAAAGGATTTTTAAAGATAAACCCTATAAGTTTAAAGTCCGCTATATTTATCGTGAATTCAACTATGATTATGAGCCTTTAAGTAAATCATCACCTGTAATACCTAAAGTCGATATCTCTAAAATACATTCTTCTCCTCATACTCTTGGTTTAATCTTAACTTATTATGCTAATTATGGTATCTCAGCCAGAAAAACTGCTGGCTTAATGAAAGATGTTCATAATGTTGATATTTCTTATCAAACTGTTTTAAATTATGTTGATTCAGTTAGCAAGCTTGTTAAACCTTTTATTGATAATTACCCTTATGATCTCTCTGATTCTTTTTGTGGTGATGAAACTTATCTTAAAATTAAAGGTAAATGGCAGTATTTATTTTTCTTTTTTGATGCTGTAAAAAAGATTATTCTTTCTTACAGAATTTCTCCTAATCGAGATACTTTATCTGCTATTAAAGCTTTAGATGATACTTTAAAAAAGATGAAAACTATTCCTGATGATTTAAGCTTTGTTGTTGATGGTAATCCTATTTATGTCTTAGCTCAACATTTCTTTTCTCAAAATGGTATTCATTTTGATATCAATCAGGTTATTGGTTTAACTAACAAAGATGAAGTATCTAAAGAATTTAGACCTCTAAAACAGATTGTTGAAAGATTAAACCGTACTTTTAAAAAAGAATACAAAAACAAATATGGTTTTAATTCTTCAGCAGGTTCTGAAGCTTTCACTATCCTTTTTGTGGCTTATTTTAACTTCCTGAGACCTCATTCTGCTTTAGAGAAGAAAGTACCAGTTATTCTAGATGAACTTAAATATCTGCCTAATATGCCTGCTAAATGGCTTAAATTAATCGATATATCTCAGGATTATATTAAAAAACTATCTGCTTAATTCTTTAAATTTGTTCCCAGAGCCTGAGGCAGATCTAAAATAATTTATTAGCAGTGGCGAAGCGAACCCTTTACTAAAACCAGCCAAATGGTAAAATGAAAATTCGAGGGCTGGTAGTTTACCCTGCCTATTAATCTGTTCCCTTTCGCCCTCGGCTCCTAATCAACACCATTTTGGGTGGTTTTTGTCAAGGGCACTGCGGTCTTTTATTATCTTTTGTTCTTTTTTGCTTTTTCTATCTAATTTAATCTCTTTTTCATAGATCTTTTGACATTACCAATTATGTATTCAAATAAGTCTTAATATATATTTCTTGAATTTATTTCATATCCCTCTTTCTAACATTAAATCACTTAAAAAAGGGATAATCTATTGTTTAAAGAATATATAATATAACATTAAAAAGGAGGTTTTAGTTATGGAAGAAGGTATTATTTTACTTCTAATTTTATTTTTAATTTTCAATGTTGGCATTGGAGAAATATCATTCCCGAATATAAGTAAAGAAAATATTGAAATTGAAGAAGAAAAAATCACCGGTAATGAAGAAATCAATGAAACTGGTGATGAAAACAATAATATATATAAAGTATTTAAAGAATCTATACAGGGTAATGCCAAAATAAATTTAAATACAAAAAATGGAGATATTTATAGTTATTTTGAATCTTCAATTGACGGAAATGCAAATATAAATATGAAATCAATTAATGGTAATATTTATATTCGTTTTCAAGAAAAAATCACTGGAAATGCAAATATAAATGTAAAATCAAATACCGGTGATATTCATATTCTCTTTGAGGAAAGATTATTGGGAAACCCTAATATTTCTCTTCAAACAAATACAGGAAATATCGTCTTTTATAATGACCGAAATACAATAAGAAAATTTAATATAAATGTTAATGCAGTTAAAATAAAATATAATAAAAAAGATTCTGCTAATATATTTGATTAAATATTTAATTATTTAATGGATTTTCAAAAGAACATGGTAAATCAACACAGCATTTTCCACAAACATCAGTTAACTCCATTTCTGGATGTTTACTGTCATTTTCTAAGAGTAAATCATAACAACTATATCTATCAAATTCAGATTCTGATAAAGCATCTGTTACACATCTATCTACACATATATTACAATTATAACCTGCTTTAGTTAAACATCTTTCTTCAGTAATTTTTTCAGATGGATCTAAATCTACATTTGTTACAACCGTTCCAATTCTTCCAGCACTACCTTTATTAGTAATTAACATATTATTTACACCAAATGTACCCAACCCTGCAATATAAGCAACATGTCGATGTGACCAATCACTCATTAACTTTTCTTTGTCAAAATTGCTTGTTGCAGGGATAGTTGCAACTTCAATATTTTCTTTAGCTAGTTCATTTTTCAAATGTTGATTTATATCAGAAATTAATTGATTTGTTTCTACATAAGCCTTTGCCCATTTGCTTGAACTGTATTTTCCCTCAATATTTGAATTGGTAACTTCTTCAGAAAAAGGAATAAAATAAGCAACAACTGATTTAGCATCAGCTAAAATATCTTCAGGCATTTCATGAGAAGAGCTTACAACTTCTTTTAATTTTTTAAATTGTGGATCTTTGGCGTCAGCAAAATTTACTATAGCTTCCTTCCATTCTGTTTTAATATCCTCATTTTTTTGGTATTCTTTTATATAGTCGTTTATAATCTTAGTGATTTCTTCATTCATTATTTGAACTCCTTTCTGCATTTTATAGCAGGGTTTAATGTATAATAACAAATATTTTTCTAAATCTCAATCATGATTATATTAATGTCTGCCCTGATGAGAATTACAACTTAAATCAAAACCACATTTTTTCAACTGTTCTATTATTTTGTCAGGTTTCTCATACCACTGTCCCCATTTTCGAGAAATATGTTCTGTCCAGCTATAATTTTCATAAGTAAATTCATCATTTTTATCTTTTTTAATTGGAATTTTAGCATTAAGATTTTTATAATAATCCTGGGCCAAATATCCTTCATCCATTTTTTTCATTGCTTTGTCAATCTTTTCATTATCTAATTCTGGATACTCATCTTCAAATAAAACAAAATCCATTGGATAACGAGGGCGTGTTTCTTTGTCTTTTTCTGGATAACCCATTACTAATTGAACAACTGGAAATACTTTTTCTGGTAAATCATATTCCTCAATTATTTTATCAGCATAATAGGGAGCCATGCCTAAAAAACAGCTGCCCAATCCTTCACTTTCTCCTGCTATAACCATATTTTCAGCCATTAAAGAAGCATCCTGAATCCCAAATAATAAAAGTGATAAATCATTTGTAACCAGATCCCAGTTTCTTTTTTCCATTACCTTTTCTAATTTATGAATATCAACGCAAATTGTAAATAGCAGTGGAGCATCAAAAGGAATATTTCCTTTTTTAGTTAATAGAACACTATACATTTGAGATACAAATGGAGCCTGCTGACCGGCTCTTACTATTTTTTTTATTTTTTTATCAGAAGGGACCTTTTCTTTATAATTTCTAATAGTTTTGTGATTTAACATAGTTTCTATAACTTCATTTTTTTCTTCTTCCATAATTTTATACCACCTTTTATTAGGATAATACCCTTTCATCTATTCTTCTAACAAGACTGTATGTATAGGGAGTAAAAAAATTATTCCAAAAATTACTGCCTGAAATATTGAAAGATTCATAGTCAACACCACATAGGTTATAATTATTTTCAAAAAGCCAATTTTGTATACTATTTAATAAAGTCACTCCAATTTTTAAATTTCGATACTCTTTTTTTACATATGCTCCTGTAATATTCATCATTTTTTTGTTTTTGGTTATTATTCTTTCTCCTTCTGGCTCTATTTTCATAAAACCTACAATTTGATTTTCATAAGAAGCAGCCCATATATGACGATTATTACCTTTTAACCAGTTATTTAAATATTCTTCTGGATCCTGTTTTCCTACAGGCATAAATAAGGGGGATTTACTAAAATAGTTATGCAATTTATCCTGAATTTCAGCTAATTTTGATATATTACTTCTTTTCATCTTAGTTATTATAATATCTTTGTTTATATTTTCTAAAATATTTACCTTACGGATTGCATCAATACATCTTAAACCAAAGCCAAGCCAAAAAAATATATCAATAACATTTTTTTGATGAGCATAAATAGTTAAAGCATGGTGAGTATAACCTTCATTAACCCACTTATTTGCAGCATTTTTATACAATAATTGATAGATCTTTTTTTTATTTCTCTCTTTTACTCCATGACCAAAATCAGGGCAATAAATCCCTTTACAATCCCCCCAGAATTCTTCTATTTTATAACCTGCTAAAAATCCAATTAACTCATTATTCTCAATTGCAACAACTCCTGAACCATTTTTTATTAGGTCTATTAAATATTTTTCTATCTCTTTTTTTAAATTATCTTCAAAAGGAAGATATGCTATTGATTTTATTTCTTCTTTATAAGAATTAATTACAATTTTACTTAATTGTTGTAAGTATTTTTCTTTTATATTAGTAGTTTCTATATTCATTTTAGATACTTAAATCCTATAATTTACTAAGAATTAAGTATCTATCACCTCCTTTTAGTTTTAGATTGTATTATTCTACTTTTTGAGAACATAAGAAAAACAATATACCGGGTATTAATATTAGTAACCAGGTACCATAGGGAGCTAAAAGATAATTAAGAAAATTAGAACTAATAGGCCAATAAATTAATAGTATAGGAAAAACCAAAAGTGATAAGAGGATATTAATAATTGCCCCCAATCTTTCCCGACGCCAGGCAATAGCTAAACCAATAACTGCCACTACTTCAAGTAATGGAGGTATATTTTCTATTGGTGGATAATCTTCTACAGCATAAGGGTCAGTTACACCTGTAGTAATCCAATTCCAAAAATAACCACCAATAATAAATAACACAATAATAATAAGCACCAAACTCCAAACTCTGGCAATTTTTCTAACTCTGGAAACAATATTAGGATCTAACATATAATTCATCTCTTTTCTTATAAATTACTCAAACTCACTTTTTGTTAAACCAAATAGAATTTCATCATAATAATTACCCTTAGTATATACCATTTGTCGCCTTCTACCTTCCTGACTACAACCAAGCTTTTTTAACATATTGGCAGAAGCAGTATTTCCATTTAAAACACTTCCATAAAATTTATTTAATCTTCTTTCATTAAAAGCATAATCCAGCAATATATTCATTGCCGCTGTTCCGTATCCTTTTCCCCGATGATCTCTATCTATCTGCATTCCAATGCTAAAAGTACCATTTCTTTCATCTATTGAGTTTATATTTGCTCCTCCAATATTAACTCCATCAAGATTTTCAATAGTAAACATAATTCTGCCTGTGCTTTTTGAAAAATTTTTATACTCTTCTGAAAATTCTTTTGCTTCTTCAACTGTAGGTGGTAATTCTACCTGATAACTCAAAAGTCTTCTACCCTGAGAATCAAAACGATTATAATAATGTTCTTTCCAGTCTTCCTCTTTTATTGCTCGTAATCTAACCAGATTATTTTGCCAAAAATAATTATCATAGTTAATCTCTTTCACCAAAATTCACCCCTTTCATATTTTCTTTTATTTTTTCATTGCTATTAATAAAATGAATTTTATTTTTAAGCCAGAAAGGAATATACCAGATATGAAATACAGTAATAGCTAAAAATTCAATTGTTACTAGATACCAGGGCCATGGACCAAAAAAATCAAAAAGCGTTTTACTGGTACCCATCGGTTTTCCACATAAAAAAAGATAATTAGAATCTAAAATTATATTAATTACACCAACTATTAACACTATAAGATTGGTAATCCCAAAAGTTTTCCAGACAGATTTATAATTCACCCTGTAATTTTCAACAAATAGCATATAAACTACAGCAAACACTACTGAAGCGTGAGCAATAAGAAATTGCCAGAAACGATAATGAGTATAATTAACATCCAGGGAAGGAGTAATAATAGCTATAAACGCTCCTATTAACCCCCAAAAATAAGTGAGTTCAAATAAGTAAAAATTTTTATTTATTAACATAATAATAGCTAAAATTATAGAAATACCACAGAGATGAAAAGGGAGAGAAGTTGTCAGTGTCCATTTGCCCACATATATTCTCCAGACATGTAAGGAACCTTCTGAAATAATCAGAGAATATATAAGTAATCTTTCATAAAATATTTTGTTTTTTTTCATTTTATCTCTAAATATATAGATTAAGAAAATAATAATGATCACACTAAAAATAAATAATATATGATCAGTAGAAAAAAGAATAAAAGGTTTACCATTTTCTACTGGTCGAAAAAATTCTCTCATATATCATCTCTCCCTTACAGTATTCTTGGTTTTAACTTTTATATCTTTTCTCCCATTCTTCTCTCATAATTATATTCTTATTATTCTCCAAATGATCAGTAGCTAATATTCCCTCCAGATGATCTATTTCATGTTGAAATAATTCAGCAAAATCATCTTTAAAAGTTTCAGTAATGTTTTCTCCTTTTGTATTCTGATATCTAACTTTTATTTTTTTATGTCT
>DATFIM010000212.1 GCA_035270125.1 Halanaerobiales bacterium
TTGCAGGTATGTCCTTTGTTTTTGCTAAAGATAGACCTGCTGGAGAAAGAGTTTTAGAGATAGAAGTTAATGGAAAACCACTTGATCATGATAAGATGTATAAAGTTGCAACAAATGATTTCATGGCTGCAGGTGGAGATGGATATACAATGTTAAAAGATGCAGAAACTACTTTATTAGCTGGTGGTTTAGAAGAGGTATTAATGCAGTATATTTCTGCTAAAGGTACAGTTTCACCAGAGAAAAAAGGAAGAATTATTGGTGTAGAAGTTAAAAATGATAATTATGTTTATGAAGTGAAAAAAGGAGATATGTTAAGAGAGATAGCTTCATATTTTGATGTTAGTCTATCTACTCTTATTCAGGCTAATAATATAGAAAATCCTGATCTAATTCATGTTGGTCAAGAAATTGTAGTTCCAGTTAAATAAAGTAATAAATAAGTTGATTTAATAGTAAGAAGTAGATCTATGGAGACATAGGTCTGCTTCTTTTTTTATTTTTCCACAAAGTTTTCCACATACAATCGGATAGTTGTTAATTGAAAAACTTTTAAAAGTTAAGATAACGATTTTTAGTTAATAATAGAGGGGGAATAAATATTCAGAATAAATTTTGTGGAAAAAATAGCTATTTATCCACAAAAAATGTGTATTTATCCACAAAAAAAACAGAAAATAAACAAATTGTTAACAAGATGTTAACAAAAGTTGTGGAAAAGTAGATTTTTTTATAAGGGTTAATATTTTTTTTAACACAATTCCACAGGAATTAAGGTGTTATTAACAGGTTTTCCACAGAATTTGTGTATAAACTATTAATAAAATAAAAAATATATAGTTCTTGTTATAATAAAAATGTAATGATACAATATAGCTAAAGTTAATGCCATTAACTTAACTTTGGAGGTTAAATAATGAAATATAATTTTGAATTAAAAAGAAAATCAAATAAAAATTTATATACTCAATTATATGAAAATTTAAAAACTAAAATTTTGAAAGGTGAATTAGAGGCTCACACTCGCTTACCTGCTATAAGAAATATTGCTGATAAAAATGATATTAATCCTGCTACAGTTGTAAAAGCTTATGATCTCTTAGAACGAGATGAGCTTATCTATAAAAAGGTAGGCAGTGGCAGTTATGTTTCTCCTGGAATTATAGAAAATGATTTTAAATTAGATTCTAAAAAAGATAAAGAAAAAGATTCATTAGAAATGTTAGATTATGGTCAAATAGACCTTGCAGATAGCATTAATTTTGCTAGTGCTACTCCTTCTCCTTCGTTTTTTCCTGTTAAAAATTTTAAATATGCCCTGAACAAAGTATTAACTAGAGATAAGGGTAAAGCCTTTACTTATCAAAAAAGTCAGGGATATTTTCCGCTTCGAGAATCGATAAGTAAGTATTTATATGAAAATAAAATAGAAACAAAGGCAGATAATATACAGATTGTATCAGGGGCGCAGCAGGCTATAGATTTATTAGCCAAGGTCTTACTTAATTTTGGAGATGAGGTTATAGTTGAAGAACCCACCTATACAGGAGCTTTATCAGCATTCAGGTCAAGAAAAGCATCAATAAAAGGAATAAAACTAGAGAAAGATGGAATTGATTTAAATGTATTGGAAAAAAAATTAAAAGCTAATAAAGTGAGATTTATTTATATAATGACTAGTTTTCAAAATCCTACAGGTGTTAGTTGGTCAAAAAAGAAAAGGGAAAAATTATTGGAATTAGCATCTAAATATGATTTTTTAATAATAGAAGATGATTGTTTATCAGAATTATATTTTACTAAAGAAAAACCATTATCTCTTAAATCATTAGATACTGAAGGACGAGTAATTTATATAAAAAGCTTTTCTAAGATTTTTATGCCAGGTTTACGGCTTGCTTTTGCAATTTTACCAGATAAATTGCTTCCGCAAATGCTTGCTGCCAAACATGCAACTGATATTTCAAGTGCAGGAATAACTCAGCGTTCTTTTGATTTGTACTTAAGAGAGGGTTTGTGGGAAAAACATCTTTATGAAATGAGAAAATTATTTAAAAAGAGATTTAAAGTTATGGAAGAAACTATTAATAAGGAATTATTATCTTCAGCAGATTTAATATATAAACCTAAAGGAGGTTTGTATTTTTGGTTAAAATTACAGAACAAATATAGTAGTGAAAAATTATATAAAAAATCTTTAGAAAAAGGAGTTGCTTTTTTACCAGGATCTTTATTTTATCATGATAATAGAGAATCAAATAAATTTAGATTAAGTTTTGCCGCCAGTAATGAAGAAGAAATAAAAAGGGGAATTAAAATTTTAGCAAAAAATATAAAAGAAATCCAGGCAAATAGTAAAAATAAAGGATATACTCCTTTATTATAGAGGAATTTAGTTTTTTTTATGGAATAAAATAAAATAGAGAGAATTTAGAATATATTAAAAATTTATACAAAAAATAGAATGTTTATTCATAAACTGGGTTTTGGTTTTTAAAGTGCTAGAGTAGTAAAGAAGGTTACCTTACCAGTAAAAAAAGGAGGAAAAAATATGAAAGATCTTTTATCAGGTAATGAAGCTATTGCAAGAGGTGCCTATGAATATGGAGTTAAGGTAGCCACAGCCTATCCAGGCACACCGAGTACTGAAATATTGGAAAATGTAGTTAATTACAAAGATGATATTTATTGTGAATGGTCTCCTAATGAAAAGGTGGCTATGGAAGTGGCTATTGGTTCAGCTTTTGCAGGTGCCCGTTCTTTAGTAGCAATGAAACATGTGGGTTTAAATGTGGCAGCAGATCCTTTTATGACTCTGTCTTATACAGGAATAAAAGGAGGCTTAGTCATTGTTTCAGCTGATGATCCTAGTATGCATAGTTCTCAAAATGAGCAGGATAATCGCCACTATGCTCGTTTTGCAAAAGTTCCTATGCTAGAACCGAGTAACAGTCAGGAAGCTAAAGACATGGTAGGTGATGCTTTAGAAATAAGTGAAGAGTTTGATACCCCTATTATTTTGAGAACAACTACTCGAATTTCTCATGCTAAGACGATTGTAGAAACAGGAGAAAGAGAAGAATCAGAAGTACCGGATGAGTTTAAAAAAGATCCGGATAAATTTGTTATGGTACCTGCTAATGCCAAAAAAAGACATCCTGTTATTGAAAAAAGAATGGAAAATCTTAAAGAATTTGCTGAAAAAACTTCATTAAATAAGATAGAATGGAATAAAAAAGATATAGGAATTATCACCGGAGGAGTTGCCTATAATTATGCCAAAGAAGTATTTCCTGAAGCTTCAGTTTTAAAATTAGGATTAACTCATCCTCTTCCAGAAAAAAAGATAAAAGATTTTGCTAATAAAGTTGAAAAATTATATGTAATAGAAGAATTAGATCCATTTATGGAAGATCAAATAAAAGCAATGGGAATAAATGTTATAGGTAAAGAAAAACTTCCTGTAACATTTGAATATAATACAAAAGTATTGAGAGATAATTTAATTAATGAAGAAAAACAAAGTGAAAATGAAGAAAATTTAACAGAGGATTTACCACAAAGACCTCCAGCTCTTTGTTCGGGTTGTCCTCACCGAAGTGTATTCTATACTTTAAATAAACTTGGAGTAACAGTAACTGGAGATATAGGTTGTTATGCTCTAGGAGTAGTACCTCCATTATCAGCTATGGACTCAGTAGTTTGTATGGGAGCCAGCATAGGTAATGCTCATGGTGTTGAATTAGCCTTAGGGGAAGATGCCCAAGGTAAAGTAGTTGGGGTTATAGGAGATTCCACTTTTATGCACTCAGGAATTACTGGTTTGTTAGATATAGTATATAATAAAGGAGCCTCAACTATAATTATTCTTGATAATAGAATTACTGCTATGACAGGTCATCAGGAAAATCCTACTACGGGGAAAACACTTATGGGAGAAGATACACCGAAGATTGATCTTGCAAAATTATCTGAAGCTCTTGGTGTAAATAGTGTTCAGGTAGTAGATCCCTATAAATTAGATGAAACTGAAAAGACTATTCAGGAAGAATTAAATAAAGATGAAATATCAGTAGTAATAGCCAGAAGAGCTTGTGCTCTTTTGAAAAGTGTAGAAAAGAAAAAGCCATTCAAAGTTGACCCTGAAAAATGTATTAATTGTGGACAGTGTCTTGAATTAGGTTGTCCGGCAATATCACAGGGAGAAGGTCAGGCCGAGATAGATGATTATCTCTGTACAGGCTGTGAAGTTTGTGTTCAGGTTTGTCCTGTTGATGCTATTGTAAAGGATGGTGATAGTAATGAGTAAGACTGTAAATATTATGTTAGCTGGTGTAGGAGGACAGGGAGTTCTTTTGGCCAGTGAAGTAATTTCTAAATCAGCTTTAAAAGAAGATTATGATGTTAAAAAATCAGAAGTACATGGTATGGCTCAAAGAGGAGGAAGTGTAGTAAGTAATGTTCGTTTTGGAAAAAAAGTATATTCACCTCTAATAGCAGAAGGAGAAGCTGATATACTTCTTGCTTTTGAAAAATTAGAAGCCTTAAGGTGGATTAATTATCTAAAAGAAGATGGAATCATAATAACAAACACTCAGAGGATTGATCCTTTACCTGTGGCTAATGGTAAGGTTGATTACCCAGAAGATATTATGGAAAGATTAGAAAAATCAGGACATAAAATAGTAAGTATTGATGCTCTTTCTGCAGCAAGAGAAGCTGGAACTCAAAAAGTCATTAATACAGTTTTATTGGGAGCTTTGGTTAATTATACAAATTTATCTGCAGAAGTCTTTGAAGAGGTTATTAAAGAAAATGTTCCTGAAAAAACAATTGAGATAAATACAAATGCATTTAAAGCAGGTTTAAATTCTGTATAAAATATTTATATGGAGAAGCTCCTAGACTCTAGGGGCTTCTCTTAAAATATAATAAAAAAGAATGTGAGGTTATAAAATGGTAAAAAAAGAAATAAAAAAAATCAAAGAAAATATTGCAAAGGTAATAGTTGGAAAAGAAGAAGTAGTTGAACTTCTTTTAACATCACTTTTAGCTAATGGCCATGTCTTAATAGATGATGTGCCAGGCATGGGAAAAACTAAGCTGGCTAATACTCTAGCACTTTCACTTGATAGTGATTTTAAAAGAATTCAATTTACTCCTGACCTCCAACCTTCTGATATTACAGGTTTATATTTTTATAACCAAAAAGAAAGTGAATTTATATTCAGAAAAGGGCCAATATTAACAAATATATTATTGGCAGATGAAATAAATAGAGCTGTTCCCAGAACCCAATCAAGTCTTTTGGAGGCAATGGAAGAAAGACAGGTAACTATAGAGGGAAAAAGTTTTAAAATTGAGGAGCCATTTATGGTTATTGCTACTCAAAACCCTATAGAATTAGAAGGGACTTTTCCTTTACCTGAAGCTCAGTTAGATAGATTTTTGCTAAAAATTGAAATGGGTTATCCAGCTCAAAAAGAAGAAATAGATATTTTGAATAGATTTAAAGAAAGAGATCCTATTAATGATATTTCCTCTGTACTAACGAAAAATAATATATTAAAAATGAGAAAAAATGTGAGAAAAGTTAAATTAAGTGATGATTTAACAGATTATATTGTTAGATTGAATAGATATAGTCGAAAAAATCAGAAATTAAAATTAGGAGTAAGTCCTAGAGGATCTTTAGCCTTAATGAATGCATGTCTGGCTTATGCTTATATTAAAGGAAGAGATTATGTTTTACCTGATGATATACAATATCTCTATCCTTTTGTAGTTGAACATAGACTTATTTTGAGTGATGAAAGTGAACTACAGGGAATTAAAAAAGATGAGATTATAAAAGATATCTTACATAACGTAGAGGTACCTGTAGAAGGTGTTGTAAGTGAAAGAGCTTAAGGATTTTTCTTTAATAATTATAGCGATTATAGGTATTGTTAGTATTTTTGCAGGTTATTATCTGCTCTTTTTCAGCACCTTTACAGCTATTTTTTTGATTTCATTGGCACAATTTTGGAATAAGAATATATTTAACAAATTAAAAATAGAACGCAATTTAAGTCAAAAAAGAGTTAACATTGGTGATAAAATATATTATGAAATTGAAATAGAAAACAAAAAATTTTTACCGGTATTAGGTTTGATATTAAAAGATAAAGTAACAGTGGGAATTGATTTTATAAATAAAAGTTTTAGCCAAAAAGTTCCAGGGAATAATTTTGATTTATTTCAGGATTTATTTAGCTTAAAGTGGTATGAAAAAGTTAATAGAAAATATGATTTTATTCCTAAAAAGAGAGGTTATTATCGTTTTGGAGAAGGTAATCTCTTTTATAGTGGGGTATTTGGATTTTATAAAAATAAATTATTTGATAATAATTATTGTGAATTAATTGTTTATCCCAAAATATTGAATGCTAAAAAATTAAATGTAAACTTAAAACAACTTTTTGGTTCAAGTATTTCTGAAGGTTGGATTCATAAAGACCCTTTAAATAAAGTGGGAGTAAGACCATATGAAAGTACAGATGATATAAAAAAAATCAACTGGAAAGCCTCTGCAAGACATAATAAATTGGAATCAAATGTATATAAACCATCTTATGATCGAGAAATAAATATATTTTTAAGTACTCTTACTACTGAAAACTGGTGGGAAGGTATAAATAGTAATCTTTTAGAACTTTTGATTATTTATGCAGCATCTATTGCAAATCATGCACTAAATAAAGGATATCAGGTAGGGGTTTATTCTGATGGTTTGATAAAAAGAAGTTCTTCTTCTCTTAAATTAAAGCCAGGAAAAGGGAGTCTTCATAAAAAAACCTTATTTTCCAATTTAGCAATACTACAACCGGCAGATAAAATGAAATTTTCTAATATATTGTATAAAGAAAGAAGAAATTTAAAAAATTCTTCTACAGTAATTTTAATTTTGACAATATTAAATGATGATATAAAAAAAGTTATCAATCAATATAAAAAAAGATATAATCTTAGTCTGATAATCATAGGAGATAGAGATTATAATTTAAAAGGATTGAAAGGAGTAAAAATCTATCGAATAAAGGGAAAGGAGGACTGGGATGCAATCAAAGAATTGGAACTGGCTTAATTATTTAGCAGGAGCTTTTGTTTTTTCGATTGGTGTTTTTTATTTATTGAAGCCCTGGTTTAATTATTTTTATAAAATGCGCCATAATTATTTGAGTTTAGCTCAACAATCATATTTTTTTATAATTATAATTCTGGCTGTGGTTTTAGCTAAAAAGTTATCTGAAATAAAAAAAGGCAGCATTAGAATTCTATTAACCGGTCTTTTTTTTCTGGCCAATCTTTTTTTGATTTATAATCTAAATTGGAATTTAGGTTATTTTTCTTTATATCTAATGATAGCTTTAATTAGTGCTTATAGATTTGAAATGTATTTTGGAGGATCAAATTTTAATAGAGATTTTTCCTTAGGTATTTTGTTTTTAATTTTTACCCTTATTTCAAACAATCGTTTTCAGCTGGGTATTAATTTTTTTGCTGTGATTATAATTTTTTTAAGTGGTATAGCTTTAAGTGTTTTCTTTAATTTTGAAAATTCCAATCATAAAAATAAATTTAAAGTAATTTTTGCGAGTATATTTTTAGCAGGAGGGATATTAATTCTGACTGCAACACTGGTACCCGGTACTACAGAATTAGTTTCTAATTTTTCTGGTCAACTTTTAGCAGCTTATTATAAACTTATAGATATATTTTTAATTATTATTTATCCTCTTATCTGGCTTTTAGGTCCAATAGTAAAATTCATAAATTTTCTTTTATCCAAACTTCCAACTCACGAAGTAGAACGTCAAACTACTGAGACAATGGCAGATCCAGAACTAGAAAGACTGTTAGAACAAGCCAGTCAAAGAGAAATAAATACAGGAACTAATTTCTGGTGGCTTTATATTATTTTAGGTATTTTACTTATATATCTAAGTTTTAAGCTATGGAAATTAAAACAAAGTTCTAATACAGAAGGGTTTAGTGAAAAGAGAGAATCAATTTTTGATAAAGAAACTTTTAAAAAAGATGTAAAAAATTTTTTTAGTAATGTTAAAGACAAATTTATAAAAAAGAAAAAATATAATATTTATGATGGAAGTAGTATAGAAATTAAAATAAGAGAAATATATTATTATTATTTAAAATATTTTAATGAATATAAAAAATATCATCTCTCAGAAACGCCAAATAAATATCTTGATTTACTATTAAATAGTGGTTATTTAAATAATAATAAAAGTAAAGGGAAAAAACTTACTGAAATATATAATAAGGTACGTTATAGAGAATCGGCAACTGAAAAAGATTTAAAAGAAGCCCAAAAAAGCTGGGAAGAAATAAGTGAAAAATAAATTATTATGAACTTTTCTTTTCTTCCCTTTTAAATAATTGATCTTTATATTGAAGTTGATATAAATCATAATAGATTCCATTTTTATCAAGTAATTCCTGATGGTCTCCTACTTCTCTAATTTCTCCTTTATGCATTACTACTATTTTATCTGCATCTTGGATGGTAGATAGGCGGTGGGCAATAACTATAGTTGTTCTATCTCTAGTTAATTTTTCTAAAGCATCCTGAATTAAAACCTCAGTTTCAGTGTCAATGTTAGAAGTTGCTTCATCAAGAACTAAAATATCAGGGTCAAAAGCTAAGGCTCTGGCAAATGCGAGTAATTGTCTTTGACCTGCGGATAAAGTTGCTCCTCTTTCTTTTACTTTATGTTCATATTTTTTTGGCAATTTACTTATAAATTTATGAGCATTAACATATTTAGCCGCCTCAATTATTTTTTTGTCAGGAATCCAATCGGCATTTAATCTAATATTTGATTTCATGTCACCAGTAAATAGAAAAACGTCCTGTAAAACAACACCTATTTTTTCTCTTAATTCTTTTTTATTTATATTTTTTATATTAATATCATCAATGAGTATTTTACCTTTTTGAATATCATAAAATCTACTAATAAGTTTTATAACAGATGATTTTCCTGCTCCTGTAGCTCCTACTAAAGCTACGGTTTCTCCTGGATTGATTTTTAAATTAATATTTTTCAATACCCATTCATCTTCCTCATAAGCAAAACTTACATCCTTAAACTCAACTTTACCTTCAATTTTTTCTGGTAGTTGAACAGGATTATCAGGATTTTTAATTTCTACTTCAGTATCCAGGATTTCAAAAATTCTTTCAGAGGCTGCCATAGCAGATTGAAGTATATTGTATTTTTCAGATAAATCATTTATTGGCTGAAAAAACTTTTTGATATAATCAATAAAAGCATATAAAACTCCAAATTGAATTATACCTTCTAAAACTTGATTACCACCATTCCAAATAATAATTGCTAAGGTTAGAGAGTAGAGAAAACCCATGGTTGGTCTAAAGACGGCAAAAATTTTAATTTGTTTCATTGCAGCCTTATAATATTCATTATTAATATTTACAAATTCACTTAATTTTCTTTTTTCCTGATTAAAAATTTGTATAATTTTCATTCCAGAAATATTTTCTGATAAATTAGAATTTATTTTTGCAAGTTTAGTTCTAACTTCACGATATGCTTCTCTTACATATTTTCGAAAAATAAAGGCTGCTAAAAAGACTAAAGGCATCATAGCAAGAGTTATAATTGATAATTTCAAGTTTAAACTAAACATTATGGCAATAATGCCTATTAATAAAAAGAAGTCCTTAAAGACAGTTACTAAAACATTAATATACATGTCTTTTATTCTCTCTGTATCATTTGTAACTCTTGTTACTAATCTACCTACTGGATTTTTATCAAAATAAGCTAAAGACATTTTTTGCAGGTGAGAAAATACATCCTGTCTAAGGTTATAAATTATTCTCTGACTGGTTTTTCTTAATAAATAAGTTTGGATATAGTTAATTACTAACCCGGTTAAAATAAGCCCAAGAAAAAGAAATGAAAGTTTAATCAAAGCACTTATATCCTGTTCTCTAAAATCTACTAATTCTTGAGAATTTAATTTTGGCCCTGTGAAAACAGCATCATTTTCAGTTGTGATAGTAGCAGTATTTTCTTTTTCTTCAACTTCATATGTTACTCCCTTATCAATGGTTCCTTTTATTAAATAATGTTCTACGTCATGATTTATAATCTGATAACGAGGTTGAGATTCATAATCTCCACCAAGCCTATTTTCTCTAATATAAACTTTATTTCTAAAGATTGTTCCCCGATCTTCAATAGGACTTTCTCCAATATCAAAGGCTACCATTGGTGTATCAAGAGCATTTATATGATCATCAATAGCAATTTTAATAATATAGGGACGTGCTAATTGTACTCCAGTAACAATTAACAGGAGAAAGATACATAATAATAAAATTTTCCAATATTGTTTACTGTATCCTAAAAGTCTTTTCATTAATTCTGAATCATAGGCATTTTCTATTTTCTTTTCTTCACGAAAATCTTCTCTCATCAAGCTTCCTCCTAACTATTAGCAATTTTCTCTTCTAGTTGTTGTTTTTGATATAAGTCATAATACAGTTTTTCATTTTTTAGTAAATCTTCATGGTTGCCTTTTTCTATAAGTTTACCTTCATCAAAAACAAAAATTTTGTCAGCGTTTTTAATAGTTGAAATTCTGTGAGATATCAAAATACTGGTCTTACCTTTCATAATTTCTTCTAAACTTTCTAAAATTCTTTCTTCAGTTTGAGTATCAACAGCAGAAAGACTATCATCTAAAATTAATATTTTAGGATTTTTTATTAGAGCTCTGGCAATAGAAATTCTTTGTTTCTGTCCTCCGGAAACATTTGAACCTCTTTCTCCTAATAAACTTTTGAATTTATCCGGGAATTCTATTATATTTTCATAAACTTGAGCATCTTTAGAAGCTTTAATAATTTCATCCTGGCTCATATTTGTTGGATTAGCAAAAGCAATATTTTTATTTATAGTATTAGAAAAAAGGAAGTTATCCTGAGGAACATATCCTATATTTTCTCTTACGACTGCTAAAGGAATATCATTTATATCATTGCCATCTATAAAAATCTTCTCTTCTTCAACATTATAAAGACGAAGTAACAAATTAACTAAAGTAGTTTTTCCTGATCCCGTTCTTCCTATAAAAGCAGCTGTTTCTCCAGGATTTATATTTAAATTTATATTTTTTAAAGCATATTCTTCACTATCACTATATTTAAAATCAAGGTCTTTTATTTCTATTTTACCTTTAATTTCTTTAATATTTTCATCAATGTTTTGGTCAAAAATATCCTCTTTTTCATTAAAGATAACATTTAGTCTATCCAGAGAAGCCTGACCTCTTTGCAGATGATTAATTACAAGCCCCAGGGCCATCATTGGCCAGGTCAGCATTCCTAGATAGCTATTAAAAGCAACAAAGTCACCTAAAGAAATTGTCCCTCTTATAACTAATATTCCTCCATAACCAATAACTATTAAAAAACTTAAAGCTGATATAAACTGTACTAATGGATGAAAAAGAGATGAATACTTAAACATATCTACATTTTTCTCATAATTTTCTCTATTAGATTCTGCAAATTTATCTATTTCTTCTTTTTCCTGGGCAAATGCTTTTACCACTCTAATACCAGCAAAATTCTCCTGAGCTTTATCAGACATATTAGAAAATGATTTCTGTACTTTTTTATATTTGCTGTGTATTATTTTACCAAATTTAACAGCCATTAGAGATAAAAAAGGTAAAGGTATAAGAGCCAGAAGAGTTAATCTAATATCAATAGTAAAAATTAAAATTCCAATAGTAGCTGTAGTCAGAAAAACTGCATCTGCTATCATAACTATACCAGGGCCCATTGCCATTCTTACTGCATTAATATCATTAGTAGCATGAGCCATAAGATCACCTGTTTTATGATCATTAAAATATCTTGTTGATAGAGATTGTAATTTGTTATAAAAATCTTCTCTGATATTTTTTTCTATAAGACGACCGGTACCAAAAATAAAATATCTCCAGAGAAAGCGAAATATAGCAGTACCTAAGGCAAGAATAATAATTAGACCGGCATATTTTATAAGACCGGTGGTATCTAATAAATCATATTTAATTTTATCGGTAATATTTCCAAGTAATTTTGGAATAATTAATTGTAAGCCATCAACAATTATAAGCCAGATAACGCCAAGTATATATCTTCCTTTATATTTTTTGAAAAAACTCAGATAAGTATATTTATCCATAATTTTACTCCCCTTGAAATGATTTTATATAAGATAAAAATATTAATCCATATCATAAATTTTAAACAAAAAAGTGTAAAAACCTTTATTTTAAACTCAATAATTTAAAAAAATTAATAATAACATATCTTGTTATCTAATTATAATTATTATATAATTAAAAATAACTTGTATATTTCTGAATAGCAAGTAGTTAGGAGGTAAATGATGGAGTTTACTCTTAATCTTTTTAAATTTTACGATTTAGGTAATCCCCTTGAAAGAAGTGAAATAATAAAAATAATTAATAAAATGAATATTAAATCAAGCAATATGGAAAAATATCATTTTGATTCTGATAAAGGTGAACCTGATTATATTAATTATCCTGAACCTATTACTTTATATATGACTAGAAAGACTAAAAAAGATGAAGAAATAGAAATAGTGACTAAAATTTTCAATTATGGAGCTCTTACATTAAAAACTGAATTAAAACCTAAAATTGAAAACATTAAAGATATTAAAAAATTTTATGAAGAAGAAAAAATTATTACTAGAATTGAAAATTTATTTGATAAAATATTTAACTTATTTCATCAGAGTTTTTCTCAAGATAATAGCCAAAAAGAAAAGTATACTTCAAAACAAAATTTTACAAATCTCTACCCAGTTTACTGTATTTCTGAAACTGGTTATAATAATGTAAAAAAGTTAATTGATGATAATGAAGATGAAATTGCCGGTTTATTATTGGGGATAAGTGATCATAATAATTTTAGTGAAAAGCAAATAAATAATATATTAAAATTTAACACAAGATTTTATAATAAGGATTATAGTATTATTCACTGGAATGGAACACTGGCCATTGATAATGAAGCTGATTATGATGATCTTTTATTTATTATTGAAATTGCAAATATCCAATTTATTAAATTACGAGCCTATGATGATTATATTGGTAATTATTTATCTGATTATCTTGATTTATCTAAAAACAAATTTAAAAGAGGTATTAATTTTTTCAATCCAGTTTCTCAAATGATAAAAAATATAAGTAGAATTAGAGTTGAATTAGAGCATATAACAGAAATGATGGATAATTTCGAAAAGTTTTTTGGTAAATGGTATATGGCCAAAATTTATTATTTGGCAAGTAGTGCTTTTGAAATACCGAGATGGAAAAAAATTATTGAATCCCGTTTAGATACAGTTGATGATCTTTATACTATGATTAATAATGAAAAAAATAGAAAGAAAATGTTGTTTTTAAACTTTCTTACTTTATTACTTTTTGTATTATGGTTTTTCATATAAAAAAAGCCCCTTTGA
>DATFIM010000213.1 GCA_035270125.1 Halanaerobiales bacterium
TTTAATAGGAACTGCTGCAGTAATTAGATATTCATTAGTTGAAGCATCCTGATAAGGTTCTGACCAGGTAATTTCCCCTTTGTTTACAGCTTTTTTATACCAGCCTCTTTCTCGCGGGTCATAATCATCTGGTAAACTATCATTAGGATACATTATCATCTCACCTTCATTAGTTCCAAAATATATCCATCTAAATTGTGTATATTTTTCTTTTAAGTTTTCAAATAAATTACGCATCTCCTGATTTGAATAAGATGTAAAATTTTTATTATAGGTGATCCCATCAATTATATTAGCAGATCTGGAGAGAAATCCCTGAATTTCACTTTTAAGATAATTTAAAGTTGTTTGATTCCTACTATTTGCTAAATTTTCTACTCCATCACTTACATAATTATTAACAACAACTCCTAACAAAGAAAGTGAAATTATAAGTACTATTGCAATAATACCTAAAATTTTACTTGATACCCCACTAAAAAAATTAAATGTCTTATTATCCTCTTTGTTCATTTTTCTTCCCCCTTGATTATAATTTTACTAAAGTTTGTATAAAAATTAATTATTTCACAATAAAATACACAAAGAAAAAAACCCTTTATAAAAAAGGGCTTTAAAATTTTGCAGTCTGGCATTCGTAGATAATTTTCCGTAGAACTAGGACTTTGTGCCCCTATCTTTCAATAGGTTTACCCATTTATGTATTTTTTATTTTCAAACTTTAGATTAGTAAAATAGTTGTATAATTTAATCCGTATTTAATAATATCAGCAATTTTTATTTTTTTCAAACACAATTTTCGACATAAATTTAAAATTATAATCAACTTAATTTTCAATATTTCTACTCTAATTATTGACTATTTTTTAATTCTATAAATAATTTAGCTAACTCAGGATCAAACTGACTTCCAGAACAACTTTGTATTTCAGTTAATGCCTCTTTATTAGATATAGCTTTACTATATGGCCTTTCATTTGTCATAACATCATAAGCATCTATAATTGATATTATACGTGCTAAATAGGGAATATCTTTTTTTTCAAGTCCTCTTGGATATCCATTTCCATCCCAGTGTTCATGATGTGCTAAAATTTCTTCTGCGACTAAGGCAAATTCTTCAGAAGCTGAAGCTATTTTATAGCCTCTTTCAGGATGTTCTTTTATTATTTCCCATTCTTTAGCAGTTAATCTTCCAGACTTAGTTAATATATCTTCAGATATTGTTGTTTTACCTATATCATGTAAAGTAGCCAATAATGATAATTTGTTCATTTCTGAATTGGAAAGATTTAATTTTTCTCCTAAATCATAAGCTAAGTTAGTCATTCTCATCGCATGTTCTTTAGTTTCTGAACTTTTTGCGGCTAAAGTATTTATTAAATTTTGAACAATTTTATTGCTGGCACTTCTACTTTCAGAAAGTTTATTTTGATACATATTATCATCAGCTTTTTCTAATATTTTATCTAGCAATTCTTCTTTTTTATTTTTTGTAGCTATTCCCATTCCAATTGAAATCGGAATATTTTTTTCACTTAGTTCTTTATTTTTTTCTTTTATTCTTTGCATTATTTTTTTGGCCTTTTTTTCTGGAGTTTGTGGCAATAAAATAACAAATTCATCTCCTGCCCAGCGTGCTACAATATCTTCACTGCGAAGAGATTTTTTTAAGATTTTAGCAGTTTTGACTAATAATTTATCTCCTGTATTATGGCCATATGTATCATTGATGATTTTTAAGCCATTTACATCAGCCATAATAATACTTATAGGTAATTGTCTTTTGGTATCAAGCCTTTTCATTTCTTCTTCAAAATATCTCCTATTATATAAATCTGTTAATGTATCTCTGTAGGATAAATATTTTATCCTTTTTTCCTTATTTTTTCTTTCAGTTATATCTAACTGCATTGAGATTAATCCTTTTTCACCGTTGGGTAGTTTTATACTTGTTTCATTTAATTGATATCTTCTGATTTCGCCATTTTTTATTCTAGTTTTTGTTTCATATTTTATTTCTTGGTCATTTTCAATGATTTTTTTAATATTTTCATGAGCTTCTTCTCTCTTTTCAGGTAAAACAAATTTATCAAAAACATTGCTTCCTTCTAATTCATCTTTAGAATAACCTGACATTTTACTCATCATTTTATTTGCTTCAATAATATTACCATTTCTATCTTCTAATATAATTCCTACTGGTGATGCACTAAAAACAGTTTTGTATTTTTCTTTATTAGCTTTCATATTTACTTTTGCTTTTTTTCTTTCAGTTATATCTTTAGCAAAGGCAAACTCGTATTCTTTATCTCCATATTTAAAATATTGACTTGTTATCTCAACTGGAATATCTTTTCCATCCTTAGTTATATATTTTCTTTCATAGGTAATAGATATTGAGTTTTTTATTTGTTTCCAGAATTTTTCTCTATCTACATAAACATCAGTTTTAAGAAACATTTTTGCATCTTTTCCAATTATCTCATTTCTTTTATATCCTAATTTTTCTAAAACAGTTTGATTAACATAGTCTGTTATACCTTCAGGTGTAGTTCTAAAAATAAGTAAATTGGAATTATTAACAGTAAAATTCATCATTTCAAGTTCTTTTCTCTGCTTTACTTTTTCAGCTATTTCATTAAAAAGAGTTGTAAAATATCCTTTTTGCTGACTATAAGCTTGAACCTGATACCAGCTGTCTAGAGGGGCAGAATATTCTTCAAAAGATTTATTTCCTCCATTTAAAGCAAGTTCACCATAAAATTTAATCCAGTCAAATGAACTTTCTGTAATACTAGCCAAAACTTCAGTTGCTTTTTTGTTAATAACCTCTTCTTTTTTTAATCCTGTAAACTCTTCAAATTTACTATTAACATCAAGAAAAATATAATCAACTGGATTTTTATTTTTATCATAAATTACTTTATGATGGGCAAAAGCTAGCGGCATATTTTTAATCAAAGCTTTACTATTATAATAATTTTGCTCCATTATATTTACAACTCCTCATTATAACATACTTAAATATTAATGTAATAGTTTTTATTTACTTAATATTTAATTTCTCTAAATGACTAATTATTCCTTCAATATGAAGATACTAATCTAGTTTAATAAAAAATAAGGACCTACTCTAGGTCCTTATTTTTCTATTCTATTAAGTATTTTGTTTTTAATCTTTAAAGCGAATCATTTTCAAATTATTACCATTTATACTATGATTGGGAGTAATAACTATTGCCTCTAAAAAAGTTATTTCATCATCATTCATATAATGCTGAGAAGAATTTAATAAACTAAGATATAGTGATTGCCCTTCGTAATCAGCTTTAGCTCGAATATAAATACTAGAAAAATTTTCAAATCTAGTAACACATATTACATTAGGATCTTTTCCTTCAGGTATATTATTATAATTAACTCTATAATCTGGAATCTGATTGATAATTAATTTTTTAGAAATACCAGAAAATTCAACTACACCACGATAGAAATCATAACTAGTAGCAGGGTCATATTCATCTTCTTTACTACCAATAAATTCTTGAATATCAATAACTACTTCCGGTTTCAGGTCCTGCAAAACCCAGCTGCTAACAAAATAATCACCAGGAACACCTTCACTAAAATCCCACTCATCAGATTTTTCAGCCACTACAGATAAAGGCTGTGTTAAAATCACAGCAATTATCAATAATAAAATAATTAAAAACACTCTGTTTTTCATAATAATAACCTCTTTTCTTAAGTATGTACTAAAAATATTAATGTTTACTATTTATGAGGTTATGTATTATAATTAGCTATTATAAGTATTATTTCCTTCTTCCTTTTTATATTTTTTTGAATTCTATAAACTTTTTTGCTAATTCAAGATCAAATTGACTGCCAGCAGAAGCTATCTTATAACCTCTTTCTGGTAAGAACATTTTAAATTATATTCATAAAAATTATAGAAATAAAATAAAAAAAGTATGGACCATGTTATTAACATGAATCCATACTCTTCTATTTTTTGGGGTATTTATTATTTTAATTTATTCTTAAACATTACCTTTACCATTTCCCTGGCCTTTGTTATTACCTTGATTGTTACCCTGACCTTTTCCTTTACTATTAGCCTGTCCCTGTCTATTTCCACTGCCTTTATCCTGACTGGACTGATAATTATTAAGTTTAGGATCCTGTTCTATTTTGGCAAATTGTTCTTCTGTTAAAATTTCTTCTACCTGATTCATATAATTTTCTCTTGCAGTTTCCAGTTCAGCTCTTAACTCTTCAATTTCTCCCTGGTTAACTTCACCTGAACGATTATAATCTCTTATTTTTTCCTGTATTTCATTTCTTACTTTTTCATAATTATCTCTTGCTTCCATTAATTTTTCAACTTGAGTTTCGGTTAAATCAAGCTCACCTTCCAATACACAATCTCCATTATTTTGACCATCTAAATAGCCAAAAGCAGATACAGTAGAACTAATTCCAACCAACAACAAACTAAATACTAAAACTAAAGATACAACTTTTTTCATTTTTTATCATCTCCTTATTTTTTTATTCTATTTATACTTTAACAGGAGATTATGAAGAAAATATGAATTTAACAAAATAAA
>DATFIM010000214.1 GCA_035270125.1 Halanaerobiales bacterium
ATATTGTAGATCAGTGGGTATTTGGAGTAGAAACTACTGATGGAGAAATGGCTAGAAAAGCTATTAGAAGAATAGTTGAAAACAAGTAATTTCATTAAAAAATAAATTTTCAAGTAAAAAATATTATATTTAAATGAAGTAAAAAAATAATTTCCTCTGGCGGTGTCCTGATTATTAGGATACCGCTAGAGAAATATTTGGTAAAAGGAGGTTGATTACAGTTACTAATATAATGAATATTTTATCGACAAAAATACCTTTGGGAAATTGGGTAGAAAACTTTGTAAATTTCTTGATAAATAATTTTGGTGGCCCCTTAGATGCATTTTCAAATTTTATTGGGGCAATGATTAATAATATAGAAAGTTTATTAGCATTTTCCCCAGCTTTTGTTTTAATTGGAATAGTTGCTTTGATTGCCTGGAAATTAAAAAATTATAAATTATCTATATTTGTTGTATTAGGTTTAGGTTTGGTATGGAATCTGCAAATGTGGGATCCTTTAGTAACAACTCTTGCATCGATAATAACTTCTGTTGTTGTTGCATTAGTAATTGGAATACCAATAGGAATTCTAAAAGCTCATAATAAAATTATAGATTATATTACTCGTCCTATTCTTGATTTTATGCAGACAATTCCACCATTCGTATATTTGATACCTGCTCTTATGTTCTTTGGTTTAGGTAATGTATCTGGGGTAATTGCTACTGTTGTTTTTGCAATAGCCCCTCCAATTAGACTTACTTACCTGGGAATTAAACAGGTTGATGAGGAGCTAAAAGAAGCCGGACATGCTTTCGGAGCAAATTGGTGGCAATTATTAACAAAAGTAGAGCTTCCAGGTGCTATGCCTTCAATTATGATGGGAGTTAATCAGTGTATAATGCTTGCTTTATCTATGGTTGTAATTGCAGCTATGATAGGTGCAGGTGGACTTGGTAAACCTGTTTTAAGATCATTATCTGTTGTTGATATTGGTCTTGGATTTGAAGCAGGACTTGGTGTAGTTATTATAGCTATGGTTCTTGATAGAATGTTTGGTAGAGATTAAAGAATTTAAAATAAATTGCAAGTAAAATTTGATAGTTAAGAATCTAAAGACCTGACCCTTAACTGTCAGGTCTTTATAATTTTAATAAAATGAAATATAAGAAAGTGAGATGGTAAAATGGATAGGGTTGCTGTTAAAAAAGCAAAAAATTATGATGATGATCTTTTTAATAAAATTAAAAATTCCATTGATTTACTTGGGGGGATAGATAAATATGTAAATGATGGAGATAAAGTGATTCTTAAGGTTAATTTATTAATGGGAAAAAACCCTAATGAAGCAGTAACAACTCATCCTGAAATTGTAAGAGGAGTTGCTAGATTAGTCAAAAGTGCAGGTGGTACACCAATAATTGCAGATAGCCCTGGCGGACCTTTTAATGATATAAATATAAATAGGGCTTATAAGATTTCTGGATTTGAAAAAATAGCTAAGGAAGAAAATATAGAATTAAATCATAATACTGAAGGTACAAAAGTAGATTTTTCTAAGGGAAAAATAAAAAAATCTTTTACAATAGCCAATTATGCCAGAAATGCAGATCTTATTATTAATTTACCAAAATTAAAAACTCATGGTTTAACAATGTATACAGGAGCAGTGAAAAATTTATTTGGAATTATTCCAGGACTTTTAAAAGCAGAATATCATTTAAATTTACAGGAAGTAGAACACTTTTCCGAAATGTTAGTTGATTTAGCAGAATTAATTAGTCCTGAATTAACAATAATGGATGGAATTTTAGGAATGGAAGGTGATGGCCCTTCAGGAGGACAGGTGAAAAAATTTAATCAGTTATTAGCCTCAACTTCGCCTTTTGCAATTGATTTGGCAGGATCCTATATAATGGGAATTAATCCACAAAATAAAGTTCCTACAATTGCTTCTTCTCAAAAAAGAAATTTAATAGGTGATATTGATAGTCTGGAAATAATAGGTGATCCATTAGAATCATATAAAGAAACAAAAATTCCTAAAATAGAAAAAAGCTCTAATTTAATTGACCAAAAATTACCTGGGTTTTTGAGTAATTTTTTAGCAAATATTTTAAGACCGAGACCGGTTTTTAATCACGACAAATGTGTAGGTTGTGGTGATTGTGTTGAAAGTTGTCCGGCAGAAACAATAGATTTAATTGATTCAAAAGCAGTTGTTGATTTAGATGATTGTATTAGATGTTTTTGCTGTCAGGAATTATGTAGTTATAATGCTGTAGAAATAAAAAGACCATTATTAGGCAAATTATTATTCTCATAATAAATATATGGATATGTTGGAGGTTTAATTGATGGAAATACTTGTTTTAGCTGATACCCACTTAAAAGATGATTTTAACCAACTACCAGTTGAAGTAAAAAAGAAAATTAATAAAGTTGACTTAGTTTTACATGCTGGAGATTTTAAAACTTTAAAATTTTATAATTCTTTAAAAAAACAAAATAAGCTTAAGGGTGTATCAGGTAATATTGATCGTTATAATTTGAAAAAAAAATTAAATGAAAAAGAAATATTTGAACTAAAAGGCCATAAAATTGCTATGATTCATGGTCATCAGCTAAGTAGTATTACTCCTGATAAATTGTCATATTTATTCCCTGAAGTAGATATCATTATATTTGGTCATACTCATAAACCTGTTAATAAAAAAATTAAAGGTCAATTATTTTTCAATCCAGGTTCTTCTATCCAAAAACGTTTACAGGATAAATATTCTTATGGTATTATTAAATTGAATAAAAAAATATCAAGTCAAATTATTAGATTTTAGGAGGGATTTTTATGTCTACTTATAATTTAGCTCATAAATTAGCTAAAGAAATTAAAAATTCTGATGAGTATGAAGAATACCAGGAAAAAAAGCAGGCTGTTTTAAATGATGAAAAAGCTAAAGATATGCTTTTAGATTATCAAAAACAGGAACAAAAATTACAGTCAAAACAAATATCGGGTAAGGAATTAACTGAAGAAGAAAAGGAAAAGTTTGAGAATTTGAGAAACCTAGTTCAAATGAATAATAAAATTAGTGAATATTTAGAAGCAGAGCAGAGAGTAAGTGTAATGTTAAATGATCTTCAACGTATATTATTTGGCGATCTTGAATTTGGAATTATTGATGAGTAAAATAAAAAATATAAAAACCCCCTTCTAACATTAAAGGGGGTTTAATTTCGATTTATTTAATTATACAGGTCTGACTTCTTCGACCTCAGGGATATGCTTTTTTAAAGTTTTTTCAATACCATTTTTTATTGTCATCGTAGACATTGGACATCCATTACATGCTCCCAAAAGTTGAACTTTTACAATACCATCATCAGTAACTTCAACTAATTCTACATCTCCACCGTCAGCCTGTAGTCCGGGACGAATTTTATCTATAATTTTTTGAACTTCTTTTTTATCCACTGATTTCACCTCCAGTAAATCTTTTTTTCATTATAACATATAATATAAAATATGCAATATAAATATAAGAAAAATACTCAACTTTATTTTTTAATTGTCGAATAAATAAAGGCAGGAAAAACTAAATAATTGTCGAATATATAAAAGTAGGGACATTATTGGGGTGAATTGTGAATTAAAATATTATAATTGTGAATTTGGGAGGAATTGATAATGCTAAAGAAAAAGAATATTGCGTTAACCTTAGTTTTATTTTTATTCATTGGATCTTTTTTGATAGTAAATTCTAGCTCCATCAAAGCAAATGAAAAATATGAGAATACTGAGATAAGAGTTTTAGTCTGGCGAGATGCTCATAGTAAGGCTGTAAAGGAAAAAGTACATGAATTTGAAGAAAAAACAGGTATTGATGTTATTATTGATGATTTACCTACTCAATCTTTGACACAAAAAATGGCGATGAATTTGACTTCTGAAACAGGAAAATATGACATAGTTGCAGTAGATGAACCATATGTTCCTAAATTTGCTTCATATTTTATTAACTATAGTGAATGGCCCCAACCAAAAGTACTTTCAGATAAAGTTGATCTTAATGTAGTTCCTCAGGGGGCAGTAGATGCTGGTAGTTGGCAAAATAATGTTAAAGGTTTACCGATTAATGCAAATGTATATATGTTTACTTATAGAAAAGATTTAATTAATGATACTGATTTACAGAATAAATTTAAAGAAGAATATGGATATGAACTTCAGGGTCCTAAAGATTTAGATCAATTATATGAAATAGGAAAATTTTTATATAATGAAAAAGATCAATTTTATGGATGGGCTCCTTTTACTGTAAAATCAGAAGGAGCTACTGTAGAATTTATGTGGCTTTTAAGAAGTTTTGGTACTAAAATTATGAATGATGATTTAGAAGTAGTTCTTGATGTTGATAAAGCAGTGGAAGCACTTGCATATTATAATAAATTATTAGAAATTAGCCCACCATCTAAATTAAGTATGGGTCATCCAGAAACTATTCAAAATATGGAAAGTGGAAATTTATTTTCCACATTACAATGGCCTGCAATAATTGCCGGACATGAAAATCCTGAAAATTCAGTAGCAGCAGGAAAACTAGCTTATTCAGCTAATCCTGCCGGTCCTGGTGGAGCAGCAGCTATTACTGGTGTTTGGACATTAGCAATTCCTGAAGCAAGTAAAAATAAGCAAGCTGCAGCAGAATTTGCTTATTGGTGGGGAAGTAAAGATTCAGGAAAAGAATTAGTGAAAGCTGGAATGAGTCCAATGCGCAAAGACTTACTTGAAGATCCAGAATTACAAAAAAGATATCCCTGGTATCAGGCTCTAATGGAAAATTTATCAGGAGATATTGCAGTTCACAGACCTCGTTTTCCTGAATATCCAAAAGTATCTGATGAAATAAGCACTTATTTTTCTAGAGTTATTTCTGGTAGTATGGAAGCCGAAGCAGCAATGGAAGAAATGAAAGAAAAGATTGAAAATATTGTTAAGGAGTATAAGAATGAGTAAATTGCCTAAAAAAACTGAAGAGACTTCCTTTAAACGGAAGTCTCTTTGGTTTAAAAATAAGATAACTCCATATGGTTTTTTAAGTCCAGCTTTATTAATTTTAGGTGGAGTTTTATTATTTCCCTTGATTTATTCTTTCTTTTTGTCTTTTCATGAATGGAATATGGCTTCCGGTGAAGCAATGAAATTTACCTTTTTAGACAATTACATAAAATTATTTAAAAGTGAAAGTTTTTGGCATTCTGTTCAATTACAATTAATATTTGTAGGAGTTAGTGTTAGTATCGAGTTAATTATTGGAATGGCAGTAGCTTTATTTTTAAACAAAGATTTTTTTGCTGATAAAATAGTAAGAGCTCTTTTGCTTTTGCCTGCTTTTATTTTGCCGGTAGTATCAGGTTTAGCTTTTCGTTTTATGTATAATCCACAATATGGAGCTATTAATTGGTTTGTTCAGAAATTAGGTTTTGCACCTATTCCTTTTTTAAGTCATCCAAGATTAGCTTTTGTGGCTATAGTTATTCAGGATGTATGGCGAATGTGGCCTTTTATGTTTATGATTATGTATGCTAGTATAAGTACTTTTCCTAAGGCGCCTTATGAAGCGGCAGAAATTGCTGGAGCTAATCGCTGGCAAATTTTTAAACATATTACTTTACCTTTACTTAAACCATCAATTGTAATAGCAGTAATTTTAAGAGTTCTTAATGCTTTAAAGGCATTTTCTGAAATATATGTAATGACTAATGGTGGCCCAGGTAATTCAACCACTATTTTATCTCTTTTTATCTACAAAAATGCATTTGATTTTTATGATATGGGATTCTCGGCAAGTGTTTCATATATATTAGTAATTATAGCTCTGGTATTTTCTATATTTTTAGTTAAAAGACAGTTTGATTTTTAATTAGTTAATAGGGAGGTAACTAAATTGTTAAATAGAGATGTAAGTAAATGGACTACTCCTAAAAAAATTTTGTTTTATACTGCTGTAATTATTCTATTACTTGTAGAACTTTTCCCTATTTTTGTTGTTATCTCAAGTAGTTTTAAATCAGCACGCTCAATTTTTGATAGTAATCCTTTTGCCTTATTTAGTCCTACTTTAAAAAATTATAAAGAAGTTTTATTTGAACGGAATTTTATAAATAATTTAATAAATAGTGTAATTATAGCTTTAACAACTTCTTTAATATCAGTTAGTTTGGGCTCTCTAGCTGCTTATAGTCTTAGTAGATTTGATTTTACCGGTAAAAAATCAATAGGTCTAGGTATTTTAATAAGTAGAATGATTCCTCCTATTACTTTATCAGTACCCTTATTTATTTTGATGAGAAAAATTGGTATTTTAGATACGCACCTTGTCCTTATATTAGCTCATATTAGTTTTATTTTACCTTTTATAATCTGGATGATTTTACCTTTCTTTAAAGGAGTTTCAAAGGCATATGAAGAGGCAGCATTAATAGATGGTTGTTCAAGAATGCAATCTTTTATTTGGGTTTTTATACCTTTAGTAGCCCCTGGATTAGTTGTGTCAGGTATTTTTAGTTTTGTTTATTCCTGGAATGATTTTTTGTATGCTTTAGTTTTAGCAGGATCTGAGGTGCAAACAGTTCCCATAGCAGTCAGTGGTTTTATTGGTCAATTTGGTCCTAAATGGGGTGCAATGACAGCATCTGGAACTTTAGCGTTAATTCCAACATTTATTTTTGCCCTTGCCTTACAAAAATATATTATTTCTGGACTTTCGGTAGGGGGAATTGACTAGTAAAATATGTAATTAGATAGTAATAAAACAAGCCGCCATTTAAGGCGGCTTTTTATTTTAGAAGTTAATTTATTTTTGGCTATTTTGATTTAATAATTTTCTTTTTAAATCAAATAATTTATCAGATAAATCTACTTTCATAATATGAGGATTAGTTAAACGTTTAT
>DATFIM010000215.1 GCA_035270125.1 Halanaerobiales bacterium
AGCCAAAGCTGCAGCTAAAGGAGATCAGAAAGCTCTGGATATTTTTGCTAAGGCAGGTTATTATTTAGGGATTGGGATTGCTAACTTAGTAAATATTTTCAATCCAGAAATGATTATCCTGGGTGGAGGAGTTTTGAAAGCCAAAGAATATTTTTTAGATAGGGCCAAAGAAGAATTTAAGAAAAGAGCTCTAAAAGCTCCAGCAGATATAGTAAAAATTAAGGAAGCAGTATTAGAAGATGAGATAGGAGTGAAAGGAGCTATTGCTCTGGCTATGCAAAAAGTGGAGGGATAAAAATATAATGAGAATTATATCATTGCTATGTATTTTTGGTATTTTACTTTCATTTTCATTAGTAGTAGAGGCTGAAGATAATAGTTGGAGCTTTAGAATTGATGATCCAGTAGGAGATGATTATGGTCCGGGGAATTATAGATACCCTGAAGATGAAATATTTTCTTCTCATAAAGGATTATTTGATATAAAAGCTTTTAATATAAAAGAGACTGAAGTTGATTATATATTTGAATTTGAATTTGTAAAATTGACTGATCCCTGGAATAGTAAATTTGGTTTTAGTCATCCCCTTATTGAAATATATATTGATAATCAGGAAAAAGGATCTACTGAACTTTTAGAAGATGGAGCAAATGTTAAATTAGATCAGGAATCCTCCTGGAATAAGGCTTTAAAACTGAGTGGCTGGTGGTTTTTAGCTTATGATTGGGATCAAAAATTTGATGATTTAGTTAGTATAGATGGTAATATTGAATCACGACAGGGGGAAGTAGCCAACAGTAAAATTGAAAAAATTGATAATAAAATTAAGGTTATATTTCCTAAAAAAGTAGTGGGGGAGCTTCAGGGAGCTAATCTTCAACTACTTGTTGGTAGTTTTGATCCTTTTGGACCTGGGTATTATAGATTGATATCTTCTACTCCGCGAAAATGGAACTTTTATGCTAAAGGATTGGAAAAAACAAGTAAAGCACCACGAGTTATTGATACTATTTTACCGGAGGAGATAAAGCAGGAAAGAGCTCTGGCTTTAGAAAATGAAGATGGAGAGTTTAAGAATCCTCAAATTAAGTCTTTTTATCTTCCAAAATCGCGAGAAATGCTTATAAATGAATTTTTCACATCCACTTATTTCTATATTATTTGTTTAATATTGGCCGCATTAGCTATTATTTTTAGAGATAAAATTAACCATTATTTCGAAAATTTACTTAGCACAAATAATCAAAATAGTTAATATGGAGGGATGAGTTTGAAAAGATCACAGGCTATTTCAGATTTTATAAAAAGAAATAGAAGATTATTTATCTATTTAACTATAGCTTTTATTTTTATATTTATTGTCTTTATATCATATAATATTAACTCCCTCCAAAAAAGGGCTAAAAAAATCAATAGAGAGTTTGGGGTGCTAATCACCAATTATATTAATGACAGTATAAATCAGATGGAAAGAATAAAAAGCTTTTCTGACAAAAACTTAAATTTTTATTTAAATAATGAAAAAGATATAAAAGCCTGGATAAAATATAATGAACTTGGTAATAATTATAATTATCGAGAAATAAAAGATGAATTTTACAATAAACATATACAGGATAAATTGAATTATCAAAAAGCTGATGAAATAAAAACATTTATTTTTAATGACAATAATAAGTCTTATTTGGGAATTATATATCCTCAAAATGGGTATAATGATTTTGCTCTTTATTCAATCAATAATTTTTTAAATAAATTACCTCGGATATCTAATTTTGAGTTAAAAACTCTAAATGAAAAAGATATAATTTTAAGTAATAAAAATGTGGAATCATATAATTTTATATATAATAATAATTCAAAAGGCTTTAATTTAAAAAAAGGGATTTTTCTCAGTTCTTCACATCTTGATAATTATCCTTATAAATTGTATTTAGTTTATGATTTGAGTAAAACAGTCAAAAAAATAATTTTATTTTTAGCGATTTTTGCTTTTTTCATGTTATCACTTTTTATAGTGCTTTATAATGTTCGCTATAATGAGAAAAATATTTTAGCTGATATTAAATTTTTAGATGATGTTTCTAATGAAATTAGAGATTTATTTACAGAAAAAGACTTAAAAAATAGTGATATAACTGAATATCTTGGAGATTTTAAACCCCTTCAAAAAAAGTTTGACCCAGATAATGTATATACTTCTGAAATGAAGTCTGTCACTTCTTCATATAGAAATTTAATGAATGAAATTTATAAATTGTTAAATAAAGTTAATCTCCAAAATCAAGAAATTTCTGCTATGAACAAAGATATTTCTGAATCATATAATAAATTACAGGAATATGAAAATAAATTAAATGCATTTTTAGAACAGATTTCAACTATGGCTCCAGAAAAAGATCTGGAGGAATTCAGTCAGGAAGTACTTGAACTTTTAGTTGAGATTATACCTAAAGCTGATGGTGGTAGTATAGCTATCCTTGAAGATAATTGTTATCATTATCTAGCTCAGGTTAATTATGATGACCTTTTAAAAGAAGTGGATTTTCCTAAAGACCTTATTTTTACAACTGAAGAGCCTAAAATTTATAGAAATTTACACGAAAAATATCATCTGGGTATGCCTGAAAAATATGTTAATGTTTTTAAAAAGATAGGTTCAGATAAAATTATGTCCAGTCTTTCTGTTGGAATAAAAACTGATAAAGTTATAGGAAATATTTTCATCGATAGTTTTAAAGATGCTGATGCATTTGGAAAAGAAGATAAAAAAGTAATTAAAGCTATTTCAAGAGTGCTTTCTACTTATTATTATTTAAAAATATCTATGGAAAAATTGGATAAATCATATTTAGAAATGATTAAAGCGCTTGTAAATACAGTTGAGATTAAAGATAAATATACCAGGGGTCATTCTGAAAGAGTAGCTGAATATTCTGTTAAACTTGCTAAATTAGTTGATTTATCTTCAGAAAAGTTAAAATTATTAGAAGAAGCAGCACTTTTACATGATATAGGAAAAATAGGGATTGATGAATCTATTTTAAATAAAAAGGGTAAATTGACTGATGAGGAATATGAAACAATAAAAAAACACAGTCTTTTTGGCTGGAGTTTACTTAATGATGTAGAAGGTTTGGGAGAATTGGCAACTATTGTTCGTTATCATCATGAAAGATGGGATGGCTATGGTTATCCAGAAGGTCTTACAAAAGAAGAGATACCAATTGAATCTCGAATAATTGCAATTTTTGATGCATTTGATACGATATTAACTGTTAGATCTTATAAAGAGGCTGAAGATTTTGAATATGCATTAAAAGAAATTTCTGAAAATGCCGGAACTCAGTTTGATCCTAACTTGGTTGAAGTTTTTTTAAACAATGTAGATAGAGATTGGTTAGAGGAATAATAGGACTTTTGTCGAATATATTGTTTAGAGATGAGGGATGATTATGTCTGAAAAAGCAATTGAATTTTGTGAAAAAATATTAAAAAGAGTATCAAGAAGTTTTGCTCTTACTATACCGATGCTTGATGATAAGATTTATAAAGAAGTAATGATAACTTATTTGCAGGACAGGCTTTTAGATAATTTTGAAGATGAAATAAAAGATATATCTTTTGAAGAGAGAATCTATTTAATGGATAAGGTGGAAGAAATTTTTGATCCCAATAATGACAACAAAGAGGCAGTTAAAATTGTAGAAGAGAAAGCTGAATTGTTTGGAGATAAAGACCTTAAAAAATTAACAGCAAATGCTTCTCTTTTAAAAGAGGCTTATGAACTTTTAGATGAGGAAGTAAAGAAAATATCCTATAAATGGTTAAAAGAAATGAATAAAGGAATGCAAAAATATCTAGCAAAAAGTGTTAATAAGTTTGAAGAACTTGATGAATATTGTTATTATGTGGCTGGGACAGTTGGAGGTTTTTTAACTGATTTAATTATAGAAAAATCTTCTATAACTGAGGAAAAAGCCAGGATTCTAAAAGATAATTTTGTAGATGCCGGTCTTTTTTTGCAGAAAGTAAATCTTATTCGTGATATTAGAAAAGATATCAAAAGTAGAGATAAAAATTATTGGCCTTTAGAAGAATTAGGGATTAAAGAAGATATGATATTGGCTAAAGAACATGAGGAAAAAATGAATAAAGCCTTAAAAATGATGTTAGCTGATGTTGAAAAACATGTTAAGGGACTTGTAGCTTATATGGAAAATATACCTGAAGAATTTTCTGGATATCAGAAATTTTTTGCTGTAAATAATGCTTTAGGCCTTGCTACTCTTAAAAAAGTAGAAAATAATCAGCACAAATTATTTTATAATGATGATAAAGTCAAAGTGGGTAAGTTTCAATTTTTGAAAACAATTAGTTTTCCTAAAAAAACTTTTCATAAGAGGGCAGAAAAATTTTTAAATTAAGGTTGAGAAAAGAGTTGATAGACAATGAGAGAGAGGAAAGAAAATCCTGAAATTTCTAAAGATTTAGCTAATAAAATATTTACAGTTGTAAATCCAGTTTCTGCAAATGGAAGAACAGGGAAAAACTGGCCTAATATTGCTGATTATTT
>DATFIM010000216.1 GCA_035270125.1 Halanaerobiales bacterium
TTTGAAAAACATGATGATTGTGGATTCATGATGTATACAAATGGAACTTTAATTGATGATGAGATGGCTGATAAAATGCTTGAAGTGGGTAATGTTACTCCTGCTATCAGTCTTGAAGGTTGGAAAGAAGCTACTGATGAAAGACGTGGTGAAGGTGTCTTTGACAAAGTAATGGATACTATGGATCGTCTTCGAGAAAGAGGTATTGTTTTTGGAGTAAGTCTTACTGCTACCAGAAATAATATTAAAGAAATATTCAGTGATGAATTCATGGATATGCTTGTTGATAAAGGAGCAATGTATGGCTGGTCTTTCCATTATATTCCGATAGGAAGAGAACCTAATCTCGATATGATGGTTACTCCAGAACAGAGAGCCTGGCTGGCAAAACGGGTACCTGAAATCCGGAAAAATAAACCGATATTTTTAGCTGACTTTTGGAATGATGGAATTTATACAAATGGTTGTATAGCAGGGGGAAGACGTTATTTTCACATAAATGCTAAAGGTGAAGTAGAGCCCTGTGCTTTTGTCCACTTTGCAGCAGATAATATTAAAAATAAGAGTTTGGAAGAAGCTTTACAAAATCCACTATTTAAAGAATATCAGAAAAGACAGCCTTTTAATGAAAATATGCTCAAGCCCTGTCCGATTATCGATAACCCGGAACAATTAAGAGAAATGGTCAAAGAATCAGGAGCAAAACCTACTCATCCTGGGGCAGATAATATTTTTGAAGAAGATGTTGCAAGTCAGCTTGATGATTTGGCAGAAAGATGGGGAGAAATATCCAAACCAATTGATGAAAAAAGAAAGAAAAAATCTAATGGAAAAAATGATGATTAAGAATAAAATAGTACTTAATTGAAATTCAGCCCCCATTTTGGGGGTTTTTCTATTTCTTTACTTAGTTTTTCTAGCATGATATAATAAAAAAAATTGCGAAAAATTAGTTTTTTGGCAAATAGGAGGTGATTCTGCTGAATATTGGATATCTTTTAAAAAAATCCTGGAATGATTTTAAAAAACATTATTTAAAATATATGATTTTTAATATTATCTGGTTTTTTGTTATAACTTTCTTATATTTTATTACTTTGCGTTCGATTTTTGGAGGCAATTATTTTATTTTAGCCATTCCTATTTTAGCCGGTGGGCCCCTGATTTTAGTAGGTCTTGAGCTAGCTTATAATAGTAATTTTGAAATAAAAAAAGTATTAAAGAGAGTAAGGAAAAAACTTTATACTTCTCTTATTATTTTTGTATTTTCTGCAGTTGTATATGGAGTTTTAGTTTATGATTTTTTCTTTGTTTTAGATAAAGTTGGTAATAATAAGTTATTTTTGATATTTCCAGTTATTATCTTATATCTAATAATTATGTTTAATATGTTTCAGATTAACCTCTGGGGAATGATTTCTGAAGATTATAATCTCAGATTTTTTAAATACTTAAAAAAAGCCTATCAAAATACAGTATATAATTTCTTATTTGCTTTACTCTGGAGTTTAATTATTTTTGTTTTTATTATTATTTTGCTCTTAACTAGAGTAGGAGCTTTTTTATTTCTGAATTCTTTTGTCAGTATTTTAATCTTAAATGGCAAAGACCATATGTTAGAAAAAGAAAGTGAGGAGGAGATGAGTAGTGACTAAAGATAAATATATTGGTATAGATTTAGGTGGTACTAAAATATTAACGGCAGTTGCAAATGATAATGGTGAAATTATAGCTAGAGTTAAACTTGCAACTGAAACAGAATTAGGGCAGGAAAGAATAAAGAAAAATATTTTTAAAAGTATTTATAAAGTACTGGAAAAAACCGATATTAAAATAGAAAAAATAAAATCAATTGGAATTGGCAGTCCTGGTCCACTTAATGTAGAGAAAGGTATTATCTATGAAAGTGCAAATCTTCCTATTAAAAATATGGAAATAGTTGATTTAATAGAAAAAGAAACGGGTATTAATACCTATTTGCAAAATGATGCTAATACTGCCGCTTTAGGGGAAAAAGTTTTTGGAGTAGGTAAAGAAGCTGATGATCTATTATACATAACTATTAGTACTGGAGTTGGTGGGGGAATTATTATTAATGGTAAAATTTATTATGGTCATACCGGTAATGCCGGAGAAATTGGTCATATGACAGTTGACCCTACTGGTCCTCAATGTGGTTGTGGAAATTATGGCTGTCTTGAATCTTTTTCTTCAGGAACAGCTATAAAAAATATGGCTAAAAAAGCTGTTGAAAATGATGAATCGACTTTAATTAAAAAATTAGCTAAAGATCAGAAGTTAAGTGCTAAATTAGCAGCCAAAGCTGCAGCTAAAGGAGATCAGAAAGCTCTGGATATTTTTGCTAAGGCAGGTTATTATTTAGGGATTGGGATTGCTAACTTAGTAAATATTTTCAATCCAGAAATGATTATCCTGGGTGGAGGAGTTTTGAAAGC
>DATFIM010000217.1 GCA_035270125.1 Halanaerobiales bacterium
AGAGATTTATAATGAATTTCAAATTAGCAAAAATCATAAAGTTATTACTCTTATGCCAGGAAGTAGAAAATCGGAAATTGATCGTCTTGCTCCGGTTCTTTTTGAAGTTGCTGAAAAATTGCAAAAAGACAATAAAAATTACCAATTTATCTTACCACTTGCCCCAGGAATAGAAAAAGATTATATAGCAGATATGGCCTCAAAGTATAATTTGATTTTAAAAATAGTAAGAGATTCTTCATATGATATTATGAAAATTTCAGATTTTTTATTAACTGCTTCGGGAACAGCTACCTTAGAAGCTTTAATTATGGAAACACCAATGATTGTTCTCTATGAAACAGGTTGGAGTACTTATAAGATAGGGAAAAAGATTATGAAAACTGATTATATAGCAATGCCTAATATTATTGCTGGAACAGAAGTTGTACCTGAGTTTATACAGGATGAAATAGATGTTAAAAATATATATGATAAAACTAAATTTTTTTTGAATAAAGATTATTTACTTACAGATAAAAAAAAGAAGCTAAAGATTATTAAAGATAAATTAGGTGAAAAAGGAGCAGTAAAGAAAACAGCAGAGTTAGTTCTTGAGGTAGGTGGACTTAATTGAATTTAAATAAAAAATCAATAATTATATTATCAGTTATTTTTATAGCTATTACAGCTCTTTTTTTATTTAATTTTTTTACTATTGAAAATGAAGAAAAAGTTGAAAAAAAAGTCGAAAATTCCGGGCAAAAACCTCAAGCTGAAGAGGAGTTTGCAGATATTAAGTTAAACCTGTATAATAAAGATAAGACTGTAAAATTGGAGTTAAGTGCAAAAAATTTAGTAAGATATGAAGATGAAAATTTACTTAAAATGAATCCAGTTGAGATTAAAGCATATGACATCAAAGAAAGTGATGAAAGTAAAGAAGAAAATCTTCTTTACACTTTGAGAGGTGAAAAAGGTAATTATCAAAGTGATAAGGGAATAATGACAATTTCCGGTGCTGTAACAATAGAAAGAAATAATAAAAGATTTTCTTTTGCAGAAATTACAATTAATGAAGAAAGTAATGAAGTATTAGCAAAAGGTGATGTTGTTTTAGAAAGTAAAGAAATGATTGTAAAAAGTGATAGGTTTAGATCAAATCTTGCTTTAGATTTTCTTGAGTTTTTTGGTGATAAAAAAGTGGCAAGACTTAACTGGAAGGAGATTGATAATAGTGAATAAGAAAAATACTCTTATATATATATTTGTAATAGCTATATTAGTAATTAGTGTTTTTAGCCCTTTAAAATCTGATTTAATTAAAGCTCAAAATCTACAGGAATTAAGTGGTGATAAATTAACAATGGAGCCACTTGCTGATAATGAAAATGAATATTTGATTTTGGCTAATGGAAATGCTTTACTTAAATATAAAGATATGACTATAACTGGAGCAAATGCAGAATTTAATACTTTAAAAGGTACAATTTTATTTAATAATAATGTTATTTTTAAATCTGAGGATTATGAAATAAAAGGTGATAAACTAAGTGGTAATACAGATAATGATCAATTTACTGTGAGTGGTAATAGTTCTTTTAGTTCAGAGAATATAGAAGCTACTGCTGATGAGATTATCTATAATCAAAGTGAAGAAATGGCCTATTTGAATGGTAATGTTGAAGGAAAACAAAATGGAAGAGAATTTTCTGCTCAGAAAATTTCTCTAGATTTGGCAAGTGAAAAAATAGAGCTTACAGGTAATGCAAAACTTGTTTTTCCTGATAAAGGAGAGTAAGAAATGACTATTAGAGCAAAAAATTTAGTGAAAATATATAATAAGGACAAAGTTGTAGATGAAGTAAATCTTACTGTTAAAAGAGGTGAAATCGTAGGGCTTTTAGGTCCTAATGGAGCCGGTAAAACAACCACTTTCTATATGGTTGTTGGCCTCATAAAACCGGAGGGAGGAACTGTATTTCTTGATGAAAAGGATTTAACTCCTCTATCCATGTATCAAAGAGCTAGAGCAGGGATAGGTTATTTATCTCAGGAGGCTTCTATATTTAGAAAAATGACAGTTAAAGAAAACTTACTTGCTATTTTAGAGGTTCAGGAACATATTGATAATGGTGAAATTGAAAAAAGAGCAGAAGAATTAATGGAAGAATTTCATATAAGTAATATTGCTAATCGTCTGGGATATAAGCTTTCCGGTGGAGAAAGAAGAAGAGTAGAGATTGCTCGTTCTCTAACTACAGACCCTTCTTTTATTTTACTTGATGAACCTTTTTCTGGGGTTGATCCTATAGCTGTTAATGATATCCAGAATATAATTAACTATCTAAAAGAAAAGGGTATAGGAGTTTTAATTACTGATCATAGTGTAAGAGAAACCCTTTCTATAACTGATAGAGCTTATATCATGCATAAAGGTAAGATTTTGCTTTCAGGCTCATCAGAAGAAGTTGCAGAAAGTGAATTGGCTCGCGAGTTTTATTTAGG
>DATFIM010000218.1 GCA_035270125.1 Halanaerobiales bacterium
TATATATATAAAAGATGATGGCCTAAACCCTACTGGTTCTTTAAAAGATAGGGCTTCTGCTATGGCAGCAGTAAAGGCGGATGAGGCAGGGGCAAAAACAGTCGCCTGTTCCTCTACTGGTAATGCTGCTTCTTCTCTGGCAGGAAACATAGCTTCAATGCCTGGAGACATGAGAGCTGTTATTTTTGTTCCTAAGAGAGCACCTGAAGGTAAAGTTACTCAACTTTTGATTTATGGGGCAGAAGTAATATCAGTTCAGGGTAGTTATGAAGAAGCATTTTATCTCTCCGAGAAAGCAATTGATAAATGGGGTTGGTATAACAGGAATGCGGCTATAAATCCCTATATGGTTGAAGGAAAAAAGACGGCAGCTATAGAAATGGCTGAACAATTAAACTGGGATATGCCGGACTGGGTAGTATTTTCAGTAGGTGATGGTTGTACAATTGCTGGGGCCTGGAAAGGTCTTTATGACCTAAAACAAATTGGTTTTATTGATAAAGTTCCTAAACTTTTAGGTGTACAGGCCGAAGGTTGTGCTCCTATTACTGAAGCATTTAGATCAGGTAAAGATCTAGAAGTAACAGGTGAAAATACTCTAGCTGATAGTATTGCTGTTGGTAAACCTCGTAATTACAAAAAAGCAATAGATGGTATCAAAGCTTCAAAAGGAGATATGATAAATGTTTCAGATGATGAAATTTTAGAGATGATGAAAGTTCTGGGAAGAACAACTGGTGTTTTTGGAGAACCGGCTGGAGTTGCTGGATTGGCAGGATTGAAAAAAATGGTCAAAAAAGGAGAAATATCTCCTGAAGAAAAGGTAGTAAATGTAATAACTGGTAATGGTTTGAAAGATGTTAAAAATGCCATTAAAGCAGCCGGTAATCCCCTTAAAGTTGAAGCAAATTTAGATAAGTTAACAAATATTTTTGATGAGAATAATTTAATTAAATAATTAATATGGGAGGACTATTAAATTTTAGTCCTCCTTTTGCCTCATGAAAATAAATTATATAACTAAAGGGAGTTGAATATAATGGCTGATTCTGAAGAAAATTTAGCTAATGAAGAATTAGAAATTGAAACCTATTATAGTCTGGAAGAAAAACCACCTGTTGGAGAAACTATTTTATTAGGGTTTCAACATATGCTAGCAATGTTTGTAGGTATAATTACTCCTCCATTGATTATTGCTGGAGCAGTTGGTCTTAATGCTGATCAAACAGGTTTTTTTGTAAGTATGGCTTTAATTGTTTCTGGAATCACAACCTTTATTCAATGTAGAAAAATTGGTCCAGTTGGATCTGGTCTGTTAGGAGTTCAGGGAACAAGCTTTAATTTTGTTCCGATGGCTATAGCTGCCGGTAATGATGGCGGTCTGGCTCTTATTTTGGGAATGGCTTTAGCAACTTCACCTGTTGAAATGATTTTTAGTCGTTTTCTCAAAAAAGCTCGAAAATTTTTCCCACCAATAGTCAGTGGAGCTGTAGTTATGCTTATTGGTTTAAGTCTTGTAGAAGTAGGTTTAACAGATTTAGCAGGAGGTAATGGAGCTGAGAACTTTGGTAGTCCTCAAAATCTTATCTTAGGTAGTTTTGTACTTATAGTTATCATAATTGCCAATAGATTTGGAAAAGGTTTAATAAAAGCAGGAGCTATTGCAATTGGGCTCGTAGCTGGTTACATAATTTCAATATTTTTAGGTTTAGTAAATTTTTCAGAAGTAGCTAATGCTGGCTGGTTTACTGTTCCTGTTCCCTTTAAATTTGGGATGTCATTTAGCTGGAAACATCTTTTACCCTGGATTTTGGCTTATTTAATTACTTCAGTTGAAACAATAGGAGATTTAACTGCTATTGCTGAAAACTCAGGTGAACCAGTAGAAGGGGAACTCCATGCTGAAAGGTTAAGTGGAGGAATGTTAGCTGATGCAGTTGGTAGTGCTCTTGCAGCAATTTTTAATTCAATGCCTAATAGTACGTTTAGTCAAAATACAGGAGTAATTCAAATGACCAAAATAGGGAGTAGAGTAGTTGGATATGCAGTTGCCGGGATTTTAATCCTCTTAGGTCTTTTCCCAAAAATAGGAGCTTTAATAACAGTTATGCCCTCTCCTGTTTTAGGAGGAGCTACAATAGCCTTATTTGGAATGGTAGCTACTTCCGGAATGAAAATAGCAATCAAAGGCGGATTAACCGATCGAAAGGTATTTATATTATCAATTTCTCTTGCTTTAGGCCTGGGAGTTATTATGAAACCATCAGCAGTATCACAATTGCCTGAATGGTTATCGACTTTACTTTCTTCAGGTATTTTAGTTGGAGCAGTTGTTTCCTTTTTACTCAACCTTTTATTACCAAGAGATGAAGGAGAAAAATATTGTGATTAAATTTGATAAAAATATAAATTTAACATAAAATGTAAATAGAATATTATTTTAATTTAAAGTTTTAAATATTATGGAGGTGTAAATATATGGGCCATAAGTCAGTAAATAAATCCAAAAAAAGAGTAGATGCCTATGATAAAGTAACAGGCAAGGCTAAATTTGGAGCTGATTTGTATTTTGATAGAA
>DATFIM010000219.1 GCA_035270125.1 Halanaerobiales bacterium
AAAAGAATTATTTATAAAAAAATATACCCCACCGAAGTGGGGATTTAAATTAATTATTAGTTTTTAACCAAATGCATCTCTTACTTTTCTAAAAAAACCTTTTTTTTCCGGGTTTATTTCATCACCACTTAATTCAGCAAATTCTTTTAATAAATCTTTCTGCTCCTGACTTAAGTGTTTTGGTATAATAACTTTTGCTTTAATATATTCATCTCCACGTCCATGTCTATTTAAATGTGGTATCCCTTTATCTTTCAATCTGAATGTAGTACCTGGTTGAGTTCCTTCCGGAATAGTAAATTTAACTTTTCCATCAAGAGTAGGAACCTTAATTTCATCCCCCAGAGTAGCCTGAACAAAGTTTATCGGCACTTCACAATAAATATCATCACCTTTTCTTTCAAAAATATCATGGTTTTTAACATTTATTATAATATATAAATCTCCACTGGGAGCTCCTTTTTCACCTGCTTCACCTTCGCCGGCCATTCTTAATCTATTACCATCATCAACACCAGCTGGTATGTTAACTGTTAGATTTCTATGTCTTCTTTGTTTACCTGTTCCATTACAATCCGGACAGGGTGTTTTAACTATTTTTCCAGTTCCTCCACATCTATCACATGTTTTGGTCTGAGTAAATTGTCCAAAAGGAGTTCTTTGAGTTACTCTAATTTGTCCATTTCCATCACATTTTGGACATGTTTTTACATCAGTACCTGGTTTTGCTCCACTACCTCCACATGTTTCACATGACTCTGTACGGGGAATAGTAATTTCTTTTTCCACTCCAAAGGCAGCTTCTTCAAAAGTAATCTCCATACGGTATTGCAAATCTGAACCTTTTTGTGGACCACGTCTGCGACTACCGCGACGACTTCTTCCTCCAAAAAACATGTCAAATATGTCATCAAAACCACCAAAACCACCTTGAGCGAAATCATCAAAATTAAAGTCATTATCATTGATTCCAGAGTGTCCATATCTATCATAACGTTCTCTCTTATCAGGATCACTCAATATTTCATAGGCTTCAGAAATTTCTTTGAATTTTTCCGAAGTATCTGGATCATCTTTATTCATATCAGGATGATATTTTTTTGCTAATTTTCTATATGCCTTTTTAATTTCTTTTTGGCTGGCATCTTTATCAACACCAAGAATATCATAATAATCTTTTTGACCTGCCAATAAAATCACCACCTTTTTCTAATAGCAGTGAAAAGAAGGGGAGATCCCCCCTTCTTTTCTATTTATTAAATTCTTTTATTTATTTGTTTGATTCATCATCATTTACTTCTTCATAGTCTACATCTACTGTTTCTTCGTCTTCATCTGATTGTGCTCCGCCATTTGGATTTGCTCCAGCTCCTGCTTCAGGTCCACCAGGCTGACCCTGTGCACCTTGAGCACCCTGTTGAGCTTGAGAATAAATTTGTGTGCTCAATTCAGTTAATTCTTCATTTAGAGCTTCCATTTTCTCCTTAATCAATTCTATATCATCTTCATTTTCCTCTAATGTTTCTTTCAATTCATCTTTAGCAGCTTCTACTTTTTCTTTTAATTCATCATCAACTTTATCCCCTGACTCGTCTAGTGTTTTTTCTGTTTGATGAACTAAGGCATCAGCTTCATTACGAGTCTCAATTCTTTCGCGTTTTTTCTTATCTTCTTCAGCATGTTCTTCAGCATCTTTTACCATTTGTTCAATTTCTTCTTCAGAAAGACCACTGGAAGATTCAATAGTAATATCATTTTCTTTTCCTGTTCCTTTATCTTTAGCAGAAACATGTACAATACCATTTTCATCTATATTAAATTCAACTTCAATTTGTGGTACTCCTCGAGGAGCAGGAGGTATTCCAGTTAATTGGAAACGACCTAAGGTTTTATTGTCTTTGGCCATTTCTCTTTCTCCCTGAAGCACATGAATATCTACACTTGTTTGATTGTCAGCAGCGGTTGAGAATATTTTACTCTTTGATGTTGGAATAGTTGTATTCTTAGGTATTAATTTTGTAAATACTCCACCTAATGTTTCAATACCTAAAGATAATGGAGTGACATCTAATAGTACAACATCATCAACATCTCCAGATAATACTCCTCCCTGAATAGCAGCTCCTACAGCTACAACTTCATCAGGGTTAATACCTTTATGAGGTTCTCTTCCAATTAAATCTTTTACTGCATCCTGAACTGCAGGAATTCTAGTTGATCCACCTACTAGAATTACTTCATCTATTTCAGAAGGATCCATACCTGCATCATTAAGAGCTGTTTTACTAGGATCCATAGTTTTCTTTACTAAGTCCTCTGTAATTTCATTAAATTTAGCTCTTGTAATATCTACATCAAGATGTTTAGGTCCTTCATCAGTCTGAGTTATAAATGGAAGATTTATATTAGTTTCTTTAACAGAAGACAATTCTTTTTTAGCATTTTCAGCTGCGTCTTTTAATCTCTGTAAAGCCATATTATCTTTTCTTAAATCTATTCCATTTTGACTTTTGAATTCTTTAGCTACATAATCTATAATTCTTTCATCAAAGTCATCACCACCAAGTTCATTATTACCATTTGTAGCAACAACTTCAAAAACTCCGTCACCTAACTCCAAAATGGAAATATCAAATGTTCCACCACCTAAGTCATAAACTAAGATAGTTTGGTCTTTATCATCATCAAGTCCATAAGCAAGTGAAGCAGCTGTTGGCTCATTAATTATTCTTTTTACCTTTAAACCTGCTATTTTACCTGCATCTTTTGTAGCCTGACGTTGACTGTCTGTAAAGTAAGCTGGAACTGTAATCACAGCTTCTTCTATTTCTTCTCCTACATAGTCTTCTGCATCTCTTTTTAATTTTTGTAAAATCATTGCAGAGATTTCTTGTGGTGTATAGTTTTCACCATTAAGTTCTACAGAATAATCAGATCCCATTTTTCTTTTAATTGACTTTACTGTTTGATCTGGATTCGTAATAGCCTGTCTTTTAGCATGTTCACCTACGATTCTTTCACCTTTTTTAGAATAAGCAACTACAGATGGTGTAGTTCTATTACCCTCTTTATTTTGAATAACAGTTGGTTCTCCACCTTCCATAATTGCCATACAAGAATTAGTAGTACCAAGATCGATTCCTAATATTTTGCCCATTCTGACATTCCTCCTTTATCAGTGTTGTTTTAATATTTATTTCAATTTATTTATTTTGCCACTTTAACCATGGCAGGTCTTATAACTTTATCTTCAATCAAATAACCTTTTTGCATTTCTTCAACAATAATACCTGACTCTTCTTCACAATCTTCAACCTGCATAATAGCTTCATGATATTTATGATGAAATTCTTCACCTTTAGTAGTTATTTTTTCTAATCCCTGACTTTTCAAATTATTAATCAACTGTTTATAAATCATCTCTACTCCAGCCTTTAAGTCGCTTTCTTCCCCCTCTGAAGTAAGTGCTCTTTCAAAATTATCAATTACTGGCAATAGCTCATTAACCAATTCAATTTTTGCTTCAAGAGCAATACTATCTTTCTCTCTTTGGGTTCTATTTCTATAATTTACAAAGTCAGCCTGCAATCTTTGTAACTTAGTGTAATAATTATTTTTCTCTTCTTCTAGAGAAGAGATTTGTTCCTCTAAAGAATTAATATACTCAATTAAATCAGCTCTTTCCATATCAGAAAAAGCTGTTTCTTCTTTCTCCTCTTCTTCTTCATTCTCTTCAATATTCTCTTTTTTGTCTTCAGCTTTATTAACTTTTTCTTCTTCTTTTTCAACCATTTTATATCACCTACTTGATTTTGATATTATTTCACCTAACATATCAGCCACAAAATCAACTGTAGAAATAACCTGAGGATATTTCATCCGGGTGGGACCAATAACCCCAATTTTCCCAACAGCTTTGCTATTCAAACTATAAGTAGCAAAAACAAGACTACAGTTTTGAATTTCTTCAAGTTGATTTTCATGACCTATTTTAACCTCAACACCTTCTTCAGAAATACTTCCCAATAATCTTCGGAGGGTATCTTTAGTATCAAGAATGTTTAATACCTGTTTTAAAGTTTCTAGATCATTAAATTCAGGTTGATCCAAAATATATGATGTACCTCCAAGATATATTTGAAAGTCAGCTGGCTCTACTAATATTTCCAATTCATCATTGATAATATCAGTTAATTTCTTAGATGCATTAATTCTTTTTTCTAATTCTCTTTCTAATTTCTGCATAAATTCATGATCAAGATCTTTGAGATTCGTTCCTTCTAGTTTATCAACTAAGAAATTATTAATATATCTTATTTGACGATTAGAAAGATCTTGATCTAAATCTATAATTTTATTGTTAACCATTCCAGTATCTGTAATCAAAATAATCATCAATGAATTAGAAGTAACCTGTAGTAGCTGTACTTTTCTTATTTTACTTTTTTCTAGTTGAGGTTCACTAACCATAGCTGTATAATGAGTAAGATTAGATACCATTTTTACAGTTGCTGAAATGATATCATTTACTCCCTTTTCTTTACTATATAATTTCTGCAATGACTTTTGTAAATTTGTAGAAATTACCTTTTTTTGATCCATTAGTACATCTACATAAAATCTATAACCTTTATCAGATGGTATACGGCCTGCTGAAGTATGTGGTTGTTTCAGGTAACCCATATCTTCTAGGTCCGCCATCTCATTTCTAATAGTGGCTGAACTGACTCCAAAATCATAGTTTTTGGCAAGAGTTCTTGAACCTACTGGTTCAGCCGTTAGAATATGCTCCTGAATGATGGCCTTAAGTATTTTCTTTTTTCGATTGCTCATATTATCAACCATCATTTTCACCCCTTTGTTAGCACTCGATTGCATTGAGTGCTAATAACTAATAATAAAATAACATATTCCTTTATTTTTGTCAAATAAAATTACTAAACAAATTTTATAAAAACTTTATTACCTAAAAATTTTCCTTTTTGACTTAATTTGAGATTATTATCTTTTTCAATTAACAAATCCTTTTCCAATAAATCATTGATTTCTTCTTTAAATACACAATTTAATTTCTTATTAAAAGTAGAATGAAATTGTTCATAATTTATACCTTCTTTTAATCTCAAACCTAAAAACATTTTCTCTGACATTCTTTCCTGTAAATTTAATGAATTAATATTTTCAATAGGAACTTTATCTTTTTTTAAGTGATTATTATATTTTTCAAGAGAACTATAATTTGAAAACCTTGTTTTAGTAGTAAAACTATGAGCTGAAGGACCCAATCCTAAATATGGTTCATATCTCCAGTATACTAAGTTATGCTTCGAAAAATAACCCTTTTTAGCAAAATTAGAAATCTCATATTGTATATAATCTTCATCTTTTAATTTATCAATAGCATGCTTATACATTTTTGCATCCAGTTCATTAGTAACTGGTTTTAAATTATTATTATCAATCTGTTTTTTGATCATAGTTCCTTCTTCTATTTGAAGATTATAAAGAGATAAATGAGGTGGATTTATCTCTTTAACCTTATTAATATTGGCCTTCCATCTTTCAAAATTTTGTTCAGGAATTGCAAAAATGAGGTCAAAATTATAATTAGAAAATTGTTTATCTACTTCTTTTATCATTGAAAGCGCCTTTTTTCTATCATGTAATCTTCCTAAAATATTTAAATCATCATTATTAAATGACTGAATTCCAAGACTCAATCTGTTAATTCCCACTTTTTTATAAGCAATTATTTTCTCTTTAGTTAAAGAACTGGGATTTGATTCAAGAGAAATTTCAATATTATCTATTACTAAGTAATTTTCATAAATAATATTTAAAATTTCTTCAATGCTTTTTGGAGATAAAAGACTGGGAGTTCCTCCTCCAAAATATATTGTTTTAATTTTTGAATCAATTTTAGTACTATAAATTTTTAGTTCTTTTTTTAAAGACTTTAAATAATCTTTTAAAATCTTTTTTTTATATTTTAAAGAATAGAAATCACAATATGAACACTTTTCAATACAAAAAGGGATATGAATATATAATGCAAAAGGTTGAGTTATTTCCCCTAAAAAATCATGTTTCTTAGAAAATACCATTTTAATCTTCGCCTCTTTCTAAGATAGCCATAAATGCATCCTGGGGAATATCAACACTTCCTACCTGTTTCATCCTCTTTTTGCCTTCTTTTTGTTTTTCCAGTAATTTTCTCTTACGAGAGACATCTCCTCCATAACATTTTTGCAATACATCTTTTCTTTGGGCAGGTATAGTAACTCTAGCAACAATATTATTACCAATAGCCGCCTGAATAGGTACTTTAAACATATGCCTTGGTATTAACTCTTTTAATTTTCTGGCTAAAGATCTTCCTTTAGGTTCTGCATTATCTCTATGGACTATTGTAGATAAAGCATCTACCGGGTCTTTATTTACTAAGATATCAAGTTTTACAAGATCTGCTACTTTATAACCTATAGGTTCATAATCAAGAGTTGCATAACCCTTTGTTTTGGATTTTAATTTATTAAAAAAGTCAGTTATTATTTCACTTAAAGGCATTTTATATTTTAATGAAACTCTGCTCTTATCAATATATTGCATATCATTAAAAATTCCTCTATTATTTTCACACAACTTCATTGCCTGACCAATATATTCTTCAGGTAAATGAATATCAGCTTCAACAAAAGGTTCTCGGATTTCTTCTATTTCATTTTTATCAGGAAATTCTGCTGGATTTTCTATTTCAAGTTCTTCTCCATTTTCTTTAGTTATTTTATAAACTACACTGGGAGCAGTTACAACAATATTTAAATCATACTCTCTCTCCAATCTTTCCTGAATAATTTCCATATGAAGTAAACCCAAAAACCCACATCTAAAACCAAATCCAAGTGCTTCTGAAGTTTCAGGTTCAAAAGTAAAAGATGCATCATTTAATTGTAATTTTTCCATTGCTTCTTTCAAAACTTCATAATCAGAGTTATCAGTAGGATATAAACCACTATATACCATAGGTTTTACTTTTTTATATCCAGGTAAAGGTTCACTGGCAGGGTTTTCAGCCAATGTTACTGTATCACCAACTCTACAATTTTTCACATCCTTTATTCCAGCAATAATATAACCAACTTCGCCAGAGTCCAGGCTATCTATTTCTATCATTTCAGGATTAAAAACCCCTACTTCATCAACTTCATATACATAATCATTAGCCATCATTTTTATTTTTTGACCTTTTTTAATACTTCCATCAACAATTCTAACATAAGCAATTACTCCCTGATAAGAATTATATACTGAATCAAAAACTAAAGCTCTAAGAGGTTTTTGATGATTTGCAGCTGGTGCTGGAGTCCTATCAATAATAGCTTCTAGTATGTTTTCCACTCCGGTTCCTTCTTTAGCACTTGCTAATATAGCTTCATCAGGATCTATACCAACTTCCATCAGTTGTTCTTTAACCCAATCAGGTTTTGCAGAAGGTAAATCAATTTTATTTATAATTGGAATTATTTCCAAATCATGTTCTAAGGCCAAATAAATATTTGCTACAGTTTGAGCTTCTACTCCTTGAGCAGCATCTATAACAAGTAATGCACTTTCACATGCTGCAAGAGAACGTGAAACTTCATAAGAAAAGTCCACATGCCCAGGTGTATCAATTAAGTTTAGCTCATAATCATTATATTTTAACCTGACAGCCTGAGCTTTAATGGTAATACCTCTTTCCCTTTCTAAATCCATCTTATCTAAAACCTGTTCTTGCATATCACGATCCGCCAATGTATCTGTATATTCAAGTAATCTATCTGCTAATGTAGATTTGCCATGATCAACATGAGCAATAATACAAAAATTTCTAATATATTTACTATCCAAAATCTTATCCTCCTTAGTTAAATTTAATCTGTTGTCATTATAACATCACCCTTCTTCTTAATCAAGAAGTCTAAAAATGGGTTTTTCCCCTTGCAATTATAGTATTCACATGTTAAAATATAGTCTGTATGAAATGTTTATATCTTGAAATAAAATATTGATTATTACATAGATATAATTTCTAAAATAACAAGGGGGTGAAATTTATGCCTATTATTGAGTCCGCAAAGAAAAGAGTTAGAAGTTCTAAAAAGAAAGAAAAAGTTAATCGCAAATGGAAAGATAGAGTTAAAGATGCAATTAAAGATTATAAAGAACTAATAGAAGAAAACAAAGCAGAAGAAGCTAAAGAACAACTTAAAGAAACTAAGAGTGTTATTGATAAAGCTGTAAAAAATAACATTCTTCATGAAAATAATGCCGCCCGAAAAAAATCACGTCTTAGTAAAATGTTAAATGAAATCAAATAAATACACTTATTAAAAGGCTTATTCTTTTTGAATAAGCCTTTTAAATATTTAACATTGCTATTTCTAAAGCCACTTTTTTTTCTTTAAACTTTCCAGATAAAATATCAATATTTGCTTCTAAAAATCTTTCTAACAAAATATCTAATTCATTATCTCGAAAATTATCTACCTGATAATAACACTTTTTTATAGGGTAAGGATGTTCATTTAAAATATTAGCTATTTTTTTATGTTTATAACCTTTTGATTTCAACTCTTTTACCTGTATAAGTAATCTTAGTTGCCTTTTTATCATACTAAGAATCATTAAAGGATTTTCACCATTATTTATCATTTCATTAAAAAGAGTTATTGCCTCTTCTTTATTTCTTTCACTTAATGCATCAGTTAAAGAAAAAATTATATTTTCTTTCATTGTTTTATCTCTACTTATAATTTTTTTTATGTCATTTACTTTTATAGACTTTTTATCTAAAAAGCAACTGTTTATTTTTTCTATTTCATTTTCTAATAATTGAAGATTATTAGAAAACATTTCTTCTAAAAGATTTATACTCTTTTTATCTATTCTTTTCTCCTGGTCATTAAATTTTTTTCTAATCCAATTATCTAAATTTTTATATTTAGGAGGGTTTAATTCCACAATAACCCCATTTTTTTTAATCATCTTATTTACTTTTATTCTTTTATCAATTTCTCCTTCAACCAGTAATAATAAGATTGTAGTATCAGGAAAATTACTAAATAAATTTATTAATTCACTATCAACAGAATTTTTTTGAGTAAAGTAATTTTTGCAATTTGCAATAATAAATCTTTTATCAGAAAAGGTTGGTAATGTCCTACTGTTATTTTTTAATTTAAGAATAAAATCAGAATTATCATCATCTAAATAATCCAAATTGAAATCTCTAATTTTATCACCAATAAATTTATCTTCGAACTTTTTTCTAAATTCTTCCAACAAATATTTTTCTTCACTATAGATTAAATATATTGATTTTAGATCATTAAGTTTTTTGTTTAAAATATTATCTGTTTGAGACAAAGTGTTTCCGCCTCCTAAATTTAATATTAAAAATTATATTATGCACCTATATTTAATAGTACCATATAAATATGTTATATTCAAAATTTTTACTTCATCTTAATAATGCTTTCTATATTATAACTATAACCATCTGTTTTAATAATTACTGCTCCAACTTCCTTTGTAATCCACTTTCTCATCCTAAATTTATCTACTCGATCTATAACTTCACTAGCTGGATGTCCATAATTATTTTCTCCTACAGAAATAATAGCTTCATTTGCTTTTACCTTATCCAAAAATTCTTTTGAACTGGAACTGTTACTACCATGATGGCCTAATTTTAATATTTGACTTTCTAAATTATCTTCTGAATTAATTAATTTTACCTCCCCTTCCTTCTCTAAATCACCGGTCAACAAAAGAGAAAAATTATGATACTTTACTTTTATAACTATTGAATTATTATTTCTATTTTCCTCTAAATAATTATTTTCTAAATAGGGATGAAGAATGGATATAAATACATCCTCATTTTTTATTAAATCTCCTCTTTTGGCTTTATATATTTTTATATCATTTTTCATAGCTAATTTATAAGCTTTTTTATATAGATTGTTTTCTGAATGAAATTTAGGAATCATAAGTGCTTTTAACCTATCTTCTTTTAATAATGAAATAATTCCCAGAGCATGATCAGTATCAAAATGAGTGATTATTCCTAAATCTAACTTATTAATTCCTTCCTGTTTTAAATATGGTAATAATACTACTTTTCCCTGGTCATTATTAAGTCCTGCTTTTCCCCCACCATCTATTAATATTTTTTCACCTCCTGGTAAATTCAATAATATACTATCTCCCTGCCCAACTGAAAAAAATATTATTTTTAACTTTACAGAAGGTTTATAAATGAAACTAAAAAATAAAATTAAAACTAAGGTGAAAATAAATAGTTTCCTATAAAAAATATTTTTCTTTTTTATTATTGTAATTGATCTTTTTTTAAATAGAAATGGAGATATAAAAATAACAAAGTAAAATAAAAATATCATCCATAAATTAGGAGTAGCTATTTCAAAGTTCCCAAAACTAAATTTAGAAGTGTAATCCATTCCTTTAAATAAAATCGATAATAGTATTTTTAGAATAATATTATAATAATCGAAAAGAAAAGGAAAAACTGAAGCTATCATTAAAAAAAGTATAGAAATTATAATAATGAACCCGGTAAGTGGAATGGCCCACAAATTTGTAATTATTCCAATTGGAGAAATCATATTAAAATAATAAGATGTAATTGCTAGAGATCCAAGCTGGGCTGAGATAGAAACTGATAATACCTTGGGGAAAATTTTTTTCAGATAAGGTTGCCATAATATTATTGATAATAATACTATATAACTCAGTTGAAAGCCTACTTCTAATAATGAATAAGGAGTAATTAATAAATTAATTGTTGCAGTTAAAGCGATTATATTAAAAATATCTGCTTCTCTCTTAAAAAATTTTGCCCATAAATAAAAAATTGCTATGAGAGATGCTCTAAAAACTGAAGCTCTAAAACCTGTTAGTAAAATATATATTATAAGAATTATAGTAATTAATGTATTTTTCAATCCTAAATTTGAAATTTTAAATATTTTAGCTAATTGTAATAAAATAATCAAAATAAAACCGATATGAAGACCAGAAATTGCAAGAAGATGATTTGTACCTGATAAAGTAAATTTTTCTTCCCAATTTTCTGGTAAGCCTTTTCTTTCTCCCAGTAATAGTGCTTTTATAATATTATTATAAGGATAAGAAATATTTTTATCTATTTTATTTAAAATACTCTTTTTAAAATCAACTAAAATATTCTTTAAATTAAATCCATTTTTGCCTCTATATAATAAATCATTCTCAAAGTAACCCTTTGCAAATATTCCTTTTTTCTTCAAAAAAATTTTATAGGAAAATTCACCAGGATTCATTTTTCCCGGTGGTTCTTTTAAAGTAAATTTACCACTATAAATTTCATTTTCCTTAATAGTAAAAGGAAGATATCTTTTATCAAGTTCAATTTTACCATATTTTATTTCATAATTATTAATAATTAGAGGTTTAAAATATACTTTATTTCCATCTAAATTCTGCAAATCTTCCTTTACTATTCCGGTTATCTGTAAGTTTTCTTTATTATTCCATTCTGTCACAGAATAAGTACTATTATATTTATATTTTTCAAAAAAAATCAAACTTATCCCAATTAAATAAAATATAAACAATATATATAGTAATTTTTTTGTTTTTATTTTTAAACTAATTAATATTAAAGAAAATAAAATTAAAATTATTTTCAAACTATAAAAATAGGCTGTCAAAATTCCTGAAGTTAAATATAAAAATATTAATATCATTGGTCTTCTTTTAAAAAAATTCACCTTACACTTACCTCATCTTTTATATTATTTAAAGTAGCAGGTCCTATTCCAGTTACATTAATTAATTCTTTAATCGTATTAAATTTTCCATTATCACTACGATATTTTATTATAGCTGTAGCTTTACTGGGACCAATTCCACTTAATTTTTCTAATTCATCTTTGCTGGCAAAATTAATATTAATTTTACTATCAGAATTATAATTATTACTTGTATTTGAAACTAAATTGTCTGTTCTTTCAGAAAGATTTGGAATATATATTTTTTCACCATCTTTTATATATGAAGCCATATTAATTTGTTCTAAATTTGCTCCAGTTGCTTTCCCTCCTGCTTTTTGAAATATGTCAATTATTCTATCTCCTTCTTTCATATTATATACTCCTGGATTTTTAACACTTCCTGTAATATAAACTTTTATTTCTTTAACCGTTTCTTCCTGCTGTTGTTTAATTTTTTCATTAGATTCGTTTACAATTATGTTTTCTTCACTTTTAGCTCCTGGTTCTTCAATAAAAGATTTAACAAAATTCTCTGTACCATTTCCCGAAAAAACTAAATATCCAACACTTAAACCAACCAACAAAGATAAAACTAACATTACAATTTGTTCATTATTGATTTTTCTCATGAGTTTTCCTCCTTTTTGTATATTATTGTTATATTTCTCTGTTTTTACATTATTTTCCTGCATAAACATAAAAAAATATCCTCTTTTTTTAATATGAGGATATTTATATTCTTCTATTTTATTTTTTATATAACTTTGAAGTGATTTTTTCCATTATTAAATCATTGGCAATTTCATTTAATCCCCCATGAGGTATAATAATATCAGCTTTATATCTGGTAGCTTCAACATATTTTTCATGCATTGGTTTAACAGTAGATAAATATTGTTTTTTTACAGAATCAAAACTTCTACCTCTTTTATTTATATCTCTACTAATCCTCCTAAGAAGTCTAATATCTGCATCTGCGTCTACAAATATTTTCAAATCAAACATTTCGCATAATTTTTCATAATAAAAAATTAATATACCTTCCACAATTACAATCGGTGTGGGAATTATTTCTATTTTATCATTCAATCTTTCATTTGTTTTATAAGAATATTTAGGTCGATAAACTTTTTCTCCTTTTCTCAACTTTTTCAAATGCTCTATTAAAAGTTCTGTTTCAAAGGAGGAAGGATGGTCAAAATTTATATCTTCTTCTGCTACATCAAAATAACTTTTATCATAATAATAAAAATCATGTTTAATAATAGTAACTTCATCTTTAAAAGATTTTTTTAAAATATTTGCAAGAGTAGTCTTCCCAGAAGCTGTGCCCCCGGCTATTCCTATTAAGTACATATACATTCCCCTTTTTATTATTTACAAATTATTGTTTTTTATTATACCAAAATATTTTTATTCCCTCAAGAATTATTACTAATTTCGGGGTTTTATTAGAGCTTTTTTATGATAACCAATCAAATCTTCTCTACCTGTTTTTTTAAGAGCATCATAAACCAAATCATAGTTTTCGTTGTAATTATATTGTAATAAAGCCCTTTGCATATTTTTTTCTTTTTTAGTTTTGGGAACATAGACTTTCTCCATTGTTAAAGGATCATATCCACTAAAATACATAGCAGTAGATAAAGTTCCTGGAGTTGGATAAAAATCCTGAACCTGTTCTGGGATATGTCCTATATCTCTTAAATATTCTGCTAATTTTATTGCATCTTTTAATTCACTTCCAGGATGGCTTGATATAAAATAGGGAATTAAATATTGTTCTTTATTTATTTTTTCGTTTATTTCATAAAATTTATTTCTAAATTCATTAAATAAATTATTATCTGGTTTTCTCATTTTATCTAATACATTTTTAGATATGTGCTCTGGAGCAACTTTTAACTGACCACTAACATGATGTTTACATAATTCTTCTAAAAACTCAGAATCATCATCTTCTAATATATAATCATAACGAAGACCTGACCTTATAAAAACCTTTTTTATTTCAGATATTTTTCTCAAACTTTTCAAAATATCAAGATAATCACTATGGTCAACATGTAAATTCGAACAGGGTTCTGGATAAAGACAATGCTTGTTCTTACAGGAACCCTGAGTTACCTGTTTTGTACAGGCAGGATGTCTAAAATTGGCTGTAGGTCCTCCGACATCATGTATATATCCTTTAAAATCATTCATTTTTATTATTTCTTTAGCTTCTTTTAAGATAGATTCTTTACTTCTACTAACAACCTGTCTCCCCTGATGAAAAGTAAGTGCACAAAAAGAACAACCACCAAAACAACCTCTAGAACTTGTTATACTGAATTTAACTTCATCTATAGCAGGAACCCCACCCTCCGTTTCATAAATAGGATGATAATCCCTTTGATAAGGTAATTCATATATATGATCCATTTCCTCTTCTGTCAAAGGTTTTACAGGTTGATTTTGAACTAAATAACGATTCCCATGTTCTTGAACAATTACCTCTCCCCTTATTGGATCCTGTTCTTCATACTGCACTTTAAAAGCTTTAGCATATTTTTTCTTATTATTTTTCACTTCTTGATAAGAAGCTATTTTTTTGTAACCATAAATATTATTTAAGTCAGATAATATATAACAGGTTCCAGGAATATGTCTTATATATTTTATATCCATTCCTGCTTCAAGAGAATTAGCAATTTCTAGAATTTGTTTTTCACCCATTCCATAAACCAACAAATCAGCTCTACTATCAAATAGAATGGATCTTCTTACATCATCATCCCAATAATCATAATATGCAAATCTACGAAGACTTGCTTCTATACCTCCAATAATTATTGGAATATTATTATAAGCTTCTTTAAGACGATTACAATAAACTATAGTAGCCCTATCAGGTCTTTGATCACTTTTACCACCTGGAGAATATCTATCATTAAATCTTTTTCTTTTATTTACAGTATATTTATTTACCATGGAGTCAAGATTACCTGCTGTAACCAAAAATCCATAACGAGGTTTGCCTAATTTTTTAAAATCATCAGTATTTCTCCAATCTGGCTGACTTATTATGCCAACTTTAAAACCACCATCTTCTAAAACTCTAGATATAATAGCAGTCCCAAAGCTTGGATGGTCTACATATGCATCACCTGTAACTAAAATAAAATCTAATTGTTCCCATTCTCTTTCTTTTAAATCATTTTTATTTATTGGTAAAAAATCATCTTTACGCAAATTAACACCTCAAAATCTAATTATTATTAAAATACATTTCTATATGAGGAATCCCATCTTCCAAATACATTTCAGATACCTGTTCAAAACCAAGACTTACATAAAAATCATGTAATCTTTCCTGAGCAGATATTCTTATTTCATTTTCCCCTAAATTTTCTATTATATAATTAAGAGATTTTTCCATTAATTTTCTTCCTAAACCTCGACCGCGATAATCCATTTTTACCAAAACTCTTCCAATAGAAGCTTCTTCATATGAAATACCTCTAGGTATTAATCTGGTATAGGCAACGATTTCATCATTATTTTCGGCCCATAAATGATAGGAATCTTTATCTTTGCCATCTATTTCTGGATAAGGACATTCCTGCTCTACTACAAATACATCAACTCTTTCTTTAAGAATATCATATAATGTATCTTTTTTTATTTCATCATAATGTTTTATTTTCCATTCCATAATAATACCACCTCTTAAATTATGATTTAATAATTTCTTCAGTTTTTGAAATTCTAAAAAAGTCTTCCAAAATTTCTTTGTATTGTCCAGGTACAATTACCTGATGATTTCCTAAAGGTTTTTCAAAATAATACTGTTCTAGGTTAATTTCATCTTCAAAACTTACTTCTATTTGAGTTCTACAGGCATGAGAATTATCAAGATTTAGATCAATACTTCCTTCTTCTAAATAATATTTATTTAAATTCTTCCCACCTGTTTTCATAATTGTAGCTAACCCTTCAGGAATAATCCCCTGAATTCCAACTCCAATACCAGTTTCAAAATGAGAACGAGAATTATATTTAGTACATAAAGCTGTTGGAACAGTACAATGAGCAAATTCAATTCTATTATTAACTGAATCTATTTTATAAGGATTGGCCATAAATGATTCTTCATTTATTAAATACTTAATTATCATCATAGTAAATGTCGCTGGAACATCACCTTCACAACCAGCAATTATTCCCTCATCATTTAGATAAGATAAGGCTAAACAACCAGTAGTATTAAGATTTTGGACAAGATCAAAACAGCGGATAGTTAAAGCATCAAGGTCATATTCATTTACAATTTCTTTTAAAGCAAGATAAACTTTTACAGCATCAAGAGTATCTTCTTTTGTGTTTTCAATTATTTCATCTGCATTAGCTAAAAATTTATTTGCTATATCTTCAACTTTTTCATCATCCTGGCTATTAAACCGATTATATACTTCATCTAATTCTATATCAATAATATTTAACCCCCAATTGGTTTTTATTTCACTATAATTTACATTACTAGCAATTAACCAATCAGAAGGTTCTCCAATAACTCCCAATTTAGATTGTGATATTTTATTTTTAGCACTATTTATTTTACCAAACTTTTTAATATCTTTTAATAATTTAGCCATATTGCCATGTAATATTTTTCCTATTTCTCCCTTTGATTGCACATAACTTAACATTTCTAATGAAGCTGGAAGTGAATTATGGAGAGAAGTTGCTAAAAAATAAAAGGGACGTGGCAATTCGGAAAATTTATCTTTGAAAAGACTCTCAGTTCCACCTGTTTTAACAAAATTTAATATAATATCATATTTTTTTTCATTTATCTCAGAAATATTTTCTAAATCAAAAAAAGTTAAATCAAAATGATCTTCAAGTTCTGCAATAAAACCCTCTAATGATTTATCAATATAATTTTGATCATGTACTGCTGAGCTAATCTCTATTAATGCTATTTTCATAAATATAACCTCCTTATGTTATATATAAATCTATCTTTATTATATCAAATATATTGTAAAAAGTATAATTAACAAAAAAGGAAATTATATTCTTTTAAAGAAATATAATAGTAAGAAGTTTTTAATTCAGGAGGGATTATATGGCATATCAGGAAAAGATAACTAATCTAGCGGTTCAATATGGAAGTAAATTAATTGGAGCACTGTTTGTATTTATTATTGGTAGATGGATTATTAAAATGATAATGAAGTATGTTGAAAAATGGTCAGGTGAAAAATTGGATCCAACTCTTCACTCTTTTATTTTACCAATGGTTAAAACTATTCTCTATATTCTCCTATTAATTACTGTTGCCGGTACATTAGGTGTACAAATGACATCATTTGTAGCAATCCTAGGTGCTGCAAGTTTTGCAATTGGTTTAGCTTTACAGGGAAGTTTAGCTAACTTTGCTGGCGGAGTACTTATTTTAACATTTAGACCATTTAATGT